>DCKU01000186.1:25102-91329 GCA_002320455.1 Salinisphaera sp. UBA1666 | reverse complement strand
ATTGTGGAGCAGATCATCACTTAGCGCCCTGTCCAAATTCTGGGGACCAGCTCAGATCACGATCGCCCGCAACCCGCCTGCGTAGAAATTCGGTGATGCGACGAGCGGCCTGCGGGTCCATCTTTCTCAGCGCTTTGGCGGCACTGTCGGTGAGCTCAATCTGCCAGGCCAAGATCGCGCTCTATGTCGTCCAAGGTAAAAACCTGTTCTGTGCCAGCCTCGACGCGCTCCATGACCTGGTCAGCCAGATAGGCGTCTTCCAGATCTTCGATATGTTGTTCGAGGGCTTCGCGGACGTAGAACGTTTTCGTGCGCCCGGTAAGCTTGGCAAGCCGGGCCAAGCGCTCGTCAAGCGCGTCGTCGGCTCGGAAATTGATCATCTTGGACATGTGGACGGCATTTTGATTTACATGTAAATCTTATGCGCCGCGCGTCCCCATGTCTACGCTTGAAGCTAACGGTGTATTCAAAGCCACGGACCCCGCTTCGCGCCGTTTGAACACCGCGCTCGTTTTCTTTTAAGTTCGCTGAACGGGGGAAACCAGAGAGCGCGCGTGGAAGATCTCGCACCGAGCGATCTAAAAACGATTCTGCATTCCAAACGGGCGAATCTTTACTACTTGCAGTATTGCCGGTTGCTCGTGAAGGGCGGGCGTGTGTCCTACGTCACCGACGAGGGGCGCGAGTCGAAATACTGGAATATCCCGATCGCCAACACCACTTCGATGCTGCTAGGCACGGGCACATCGATTACCCAAGCAGCGATGCGCGAACTGGCCAAGGCCGGCGTGCTAGTGGGGTTTTGTGGTGGCGGCGGCACGCCCTTGTTCTCTGCGACCGACGTGGACGTCGATGTAGCGTGGCTCTCGCCACAGAGCGAGTACCGGCCGACCGAATATCTGCAGCGGTGGGTAGCCTTCTGGTTCGACGACGCATTGCGGCTGGCTGCGGCCAAACAGTTTCAGAAAGCACGCCTTCAGCGGATTTCCACGCTTTGGATCGACGAACGTGGTTTGAAAGACGCGGGTTTTGCCTGCGATACCAAAGCCCTACAAGAGGCTGTGGCCCGGCATGATGCCGCCATCGACGCGACTGAAACTACGACCGATCTGCTCACGCTCGAGGCCCGGCTAACGAAGAACCTGTTCAAACTGGCCGTAGAGGCAACGGACTACGGCGACTTTACACGCGCTAAACGCGGCAGCGGCACCGACCCGGCCAATCGGTTCCTGGACCACGGCAACTATCTGGCTTACGGACTAGCGGCGACTTGTTGCTGGGTGCTGGGGCTACCCCACGGCCTGGCCGTCCTGCACGGCAAGACACGACGCGGCGGGCTGGTGTTCGACGTGGCCGATCTCGTCAAGGACGGTGTCATCCTGCCGCAGGCCTTTATTTCTGCCGTGCGCGGCGACGAAGAACAGGAATTCCGTCAGGCCTGCATCGAACGGCTGGCGCAGGTTGAAGCGCTCGACGGGATGATCGAGACGGTGCAGCACGTGGCCAACGATCTGTCACAACAGGCCGAACAAGCCCGACAAGCCGCGCCCTCATGAACATCCTGCTCGTCTCCCAATGCCAAAATAACGCGCTCAAGGAGACACGCCGGATACTCGACCAGTTCGCCGAACGGCGTGGGGATCGCACCTGGCAGACCCCGATCACAAAAGCCGGGCTCGATACTTTGCGCAAAATGCTGCGTAAGACCGCCCGCAAGAACACGGCGGTCGCCTGTCACTGGATACGCGGGCTCAATCACAGCGAACTGCTGTGGGTGGTCGGCAACGCGGCGCGCTTCAACACGCAAGGCGCCGTACCGACGCATACCACCCGTAGCGACATACTGCGCAAGGCCGATGAGAACGACTGGCACACGCTGACGGAAATTCATCTCGCGGCCAGTCTGGCCGCGCTCTTCCACGACTTCGGCAAAGCCTGCGAAGCGTTTCAAGGCCGATTGCGTGTTCGGACCATGGAACGCAATCGCTATCGCCACGAATGGATATCGCTGCGTCTGTTTCAGGCTTTCGTTGGCAGCGATGACGACCAAGGCTGGCTCAATCGGCTATTCGAGCCAGACCTCATCGACGAACAAGGCTGGCTCGATGGGTTGATCCGCGACGGTATGGATGATGCGGCGCCGCTGCCGATGACGGGTTTGCCGGCGTTCGCAAAAATCGTCGCCTGGTTGATCCTGTCGCACCACCGCCTGCCCGTGGTTCCGAGCATTGGGGACGACGGCGAGCAAAAACCGATCGGTCGCGCCGCGACCCATATCAACGCCGCCTCGTTACCCACGTTGCCCGGCGGCATCGAAGCGGCCTGGAACGAGATCGATGCGCCCCGCGACCGGACAATCATTGCCCCCTACTGGCATTTCCCCGAGGGCTTACCGTCACGCAGCAACGCGTGGAAAAAACGCGCGCGACGGCTCGCCAGGCAGGCACTCGATCGTCACACCGCGCTCGGTCACGTGGCTCCGGACAACGTCTTCGCGCTGCATATCGCGCGCTTGAGCCTGATGCTGGCTGACCATCATTACTCCAGCCAAAGCAATCACGCGCAAACCCGCCCGACCGCGGGCGACCCGGACTACCCGCTGTTCGCGAATACCGACAAGAGCGGACGGCTCGCCCAACGGCTGGATGATCACCTGTTGGGTGTTACTCGCGAGGTCGGCGAAATTACCCATCGGCTGCCCGACATGGTGGCTGCTCTACCTCGCATCGCGCGCCACAAGGGCTTTCGCAAACGCAGCGCCAACCCGCGCTTTCGGTGGCAGGATCGGGCGTTCGATCTATCCGCATCGCTGCGAGAGCGCAGCGACAGACAAGGGTTTTTCGGCGTCAACATGGCCTCGACCGGCTGCGGAAAGACGCTGGCCAACGGCCGCATCTGCTATGCGCTGGCTGATCCCGACCGTGGCACTCGCTTTACCATCGCGCTCGGCCTGCGCACGCTGACGCTGCAGACCGGCAACACCTACCGGCGGGATCTCAATCTATCGAGCGATCATCTGGCGGTTCGCGTCGGCGGCCAGGCCACGCGCGCTCTGTTCGCACAACGCCAGGCAGAACTCGACGCGCGCGGTGCCGCCTCGGCCGAACCGCTGCTTGATAGCGACAGCTACGTGCACTACGACGGCCAGCTCGATCAGCATCCGTTGCTGTCGAAGGTTATCGAATCGTCCCACGCCCGCTCGTTGCTCAGCGCGCCGATTCTGGTCTGCACGATCGACCATCTCATGCCGGCTACCGAAAGTTTGCGCGGCGGGCAGCAGATCGCGCCCATGCTGCGCCTGATGAGCGCGGACTTGATCCTGGACGAGCCCGACGATTTCGGCATGGCCGACATGCCCGCACTCACGCGACTCGTATATTGGGCCGGCCTGCTCGGTTCCCGCGTGGTGCTGTCCTCGGCCACGCTGCCGCCGGCCATGGTCGAAGGCTTGTTTCGTGCCTATCGATCCGGCCGGGCGGAATTCCAAAAGAACCGCGGCGAACCGGGCCAGGCCATCGACATCTGTTGTGCCTGGTTCGACGAACACGACCGACAACAAGTGGACTGTGCTGACACAGCACGTTTTCGGGCGGCTCATGACGACTTCGCCAGGCAGCGCGCCAACGAGCTCGCCGGCGACACCGTTCGGCGGCGCGGCGAGATCACGCCCATCGCCTTCACCCCGACCAAGCGCCGCCAACTACCGCAGCAATTCGCCGAGCAGCTTGTGACCGAGGCGCGCAGGTTGCACGACCGACACCACGAAACCGACAGCGCGACCGGCCATCGCGTGAGCTTCGGCCTGATCCGCATGGCCAATATCGGCCCGCTGTTCGACGTCGCCCGCGCGATATATGCCAGTGACGCACCGCCCGATTGCCGCATCCATCTCTGTGTCTACCACTCGCAATTCCCACTGCTGTCGCGTGCGGCAATCGAGCGCACGCTGGACGACGCGCTCGATCGACACGTGCCGGAGGCGGTCTATCAGTTACCCAACATACGACGACGCCTCGACACCGCCACCGAAGCCGATCAGCTGTTCATCGTACTCGGCTCGCCAGTCACCGAAGTCGGCCGGGATCATGACTACGACTGGGCGGTGGTCGAGCCGTCCTCCATGCGCTCGATTATCCAGCTGGCCGGCCGCGTGCGTCGTCATCGCGTGGGCGCGGTGGGCGAACCCAATATCGTGTTGCTCGACCGTAATTGGCGGGCCGTTGCTGGCGGGGCCAACGAGCGCGTTTTCGTCCGCCCGGGCTTCGAGGATGGCGATCACTATCTGACCAGCCGCCGGCTTACTGACCTGCTCCGCGACGACGAATACCACGTGATCGATTCCCGGCCGCGCCTCACGGCACGCGAGCCGCTGGAACCAAGCCACCGCCTGACCGATCTGGAACACGCCCGCATGGCCGCCGCGCTACTCGCGCCCAACGTCAGCGCGAATTCATCACCGACGGCCAATCGCTCGCGGGGCCGCCGCGCCGCGTTGCTGAAACCCGAACCGCCAGAGCTGGCGGCCCACAGTGCCTATAGCCGCCCGGAGCTGTGGCTGACTGGCGTGCTTCCCCAACAGCAGCGGTTCCGAAAACAACACAGCGCGACGATCGACCTCGTCCTCTTGCCGGACGAAGACGACACCGACTACCGACTGGTGCATACGGAGCAACAGAAAAAAGGCCCGCCGATCGAGACGGAAGTCGAGCAACGCTTCAATGAGCGCGTGCCGGATGCCGAGCTGCGGGCCGAGCGCATCAGCCCGTGGGCCAACGTCGACTACATGACCGAACTACAACGGCTGGCAGACGATCGGGACATGGCGCTGGATGCCTGCGCGCGGACGTTCGGCACGTTGCAGCTCAGAGGGGATGACGAAACAGGCCAGGGATGGTTAAGCCATCCCTGGCTCGGCTTCAAAAAACGCTAAGGGCTGCCTATGCGGCAGCGAACATTTGAGCAAACGACAGTCTTTGCTGAGCAGCCTATGCGGCTGCCAGCCGGATGATAGCGAAACAATGGGCATTCCCGCTTCAGTTTGAGCTAGCGACAGTCTGGTTGACTAAAGTTAGGACTCCTGATTTACTAAATTGCGGCGGCGTTGCAGCGCCGCCGCGACAAGCAGCGATTTTACACGGTCGCGCCGAATCCAACGGTTCAATTTGGATAAGGAGGAAAGCGCCATGTCTAGCGAGCATGCCGTCTTAATATGGCGGCCCGCATAGAACGAGGCGCAGAGATCACTGCTCTGCGCCTCAGTTTGCCATAAGAAAGGTGCAAATGAGGAGTTCAATAAATGCCCCAAACCCAAGCGGACTCGCTTCGATCAACGATCGAGCGCTTCTTGGGCGAGCGATTTTCGGCTAAAACCGAGAAGCTGTCGCCCGACGACCCGCAACACCAAAAGCTCACCGAGCAATTCAACTACGACACCTGGCTAGCCAACGCAGCGCAACGCGTCTCTCAGCTCCAGGTCGTCACCCACTCGCTCAAGCCGGTTCATCCGGATGCCAAGGGCAGCAGTCTCTACGCCCCGCCCGCCTCCGACACTCCGTCGCAAACCATCGGCACGCACGCGCTGGGCGATGCATTCACGGTGGATGTAGTCGGCAACGCCGCCGCGCTCGATGTATTCAAGTTCCTCAAGCTGGAACACGACGGCCAGACGCTGCTGGAGCGGGTCGAACAAGGCGATGCACAACTCGCGGCAGCGTTGAGTGATGACGCCGACACGGGTGCCAAGCTGATGCGCGATTTCGCGACCATTACCGAGCCCTCGGGCGAATGGTCTTCGCACAAACGCGGCAAACAGCTCTACTGGCTGGTGGGCGACGACCCATCGCTCGACGACGCGTTTCATCTGATTTCGCCGCTCTATGCCACGTCGCTAGCGCATCGTGTCTTTCGCACGATCAATGACGACCGGTTTTCTGACAACGCCAAGGCGGCTCGAGAGGCACGCAAGAAAGATCACCCCGACGACCATGGCTTCGTGGATTATCCCGGGCTGGCGGTACAACGCTTCGGTGGCAGCAAGCCGCAAAACATCTCGCAACTGAACAGCGAACGCGGCGGCAACAGTTATCTGTTGAGCTGCGCGCCACCGACATGGCGCTCGCGACATATCGCGCCGATTCGTGGATCGTCTGCCTTCACAGTGTTCGGGCGGCGCCCAGATGTTCGGCGGAATGTACGTTCTCTTGGCCGGCTGCTAGCAGGCAATCCCGAACCCAACATGGGCACCCGTGACCGGCGAGACGAACTCACCCGTGCCCTGGTCGACGAACTGATCGTCTTCACCTCTGAAATGCAACAACTGCCGCCGGGCTGGACTGACGACTGGCATTGCCGGCTCGCCTTCGCCCATCAGTGCTGGCTCGATCCTTTTCGAGCCACAGAAGACGCCGACTTTCGAGCGGAAATGGCCGATATCGACTGGCTTTCCACGGTGTGCGAAGACTTCAGCCGCTGGCTCAACGGGCGGCTCGAGTACTTCTGGAAGCTGGCCATGGGCGATCCGGAGCATCGGCATTTCGCGAAATCGGCCGCTCGGGACGAGAACATGGCAACGCTAGCCGCCGCCTATCGCGACTGGCAATACGAGTTGCAAGCCGAACTGGCCGGGTTCGCGGAGGTTATCGACGATGATGAATAAACCGCGCCATCTTCTCGTGCTGCCCTATCTGAAGATCCAAAACGCGAATGCGATCTCCAGCCCCATGACCTGGGGTTTCCCGGCGATGAGCGCGTTCGTCGGTTTTATGCATGCGCTCGAGCGTGCGCTGCCCGATGACGATTGGCTGGCCTTCGATGGCGTGGGCGTGGTCTGTCACTCGCATGAAGTGCAGTCGTCGTCGGCGGGCTACAACCTGCAACAGTTTCACCTGACGCGTAATCCGGTCGGCAAGGATGGCAAGACCGCCGCTATTGCCGAGGAAGGCCGGATGCATATGGAGATCTCGCTGGTGTTCTCGGTCAGCGGCGACCGCTGCGCCGATAGCGTGGCCGACCGCGACGAACTGGCCCGGCGTATCGACGATCGCGTCCACGGGATGCGTATGGCGGGCGGCAGCGTCATCGGTAACAGCCGCACCGATCGCCGTTCACAGCCGAGGCTGATCGCCCTGTCCGACGACGCGCACGACTACGAGCAAGCCTTTCGCAAGCTTAAACACGCGCTGTTGCCGGGTTTCACGCTCGTGCTCAACGAACCGGCATTACACAGCCGGCTCGACGAGCTGCGCGAAGACAATGCCAACGCGAGCTTGCTGGACGCTTGGCTGGATTTCGCTCGCCTGCATCACGAGTACCACGTCGACGACGACGAGGCGCGCGGGCAGTGGCAAATCCGCAGCCGTCCCGGCTGGCATGTCCCGATCCCGATCGGCTACGGCGCACTTGGCTCGCTACACGAGGCGGGCGGGGTCGCCAGGGCACGCGACACGACTACGCCGTTTCGCTTTGTCGAGAGCCTTTACTCCATCGGCCAATGGGTGAGCCCACATCGGCTGAACCGCCCGGAGGCCCTGCTCTGGTATGTCGACAACGATCTCGACCAGGGCGCCTATCGACTCAATAACGACTACGCCAAACACCACGCGAACTAAAGGGGAAACATCATGGCCAAGAAAGACGAACTCAAAGCTTCCGTTCTTGCCTTTGACCGCAAGCTCGACCCGTCCGATGCCCTATTCCAGGCCGGCGCCTGGGCCAATCGGGGCAGCCACGAGCAATGGGCTTACGTGCCGGTGCGCGAAAAATCAGTCCGCGGCACGATTTCCAACCGGCTCAAGGCCAACCAGCAAGATCCAGCCAAGCTCGATGCCGCAATCGAAAACCCGAACCTGCAGACCGTCGACGTCGCGACGCTGCCGCATGACGCCGACACCCTCAAGGCCCACTTCACGCTGCGCGTGCTCGGCGGCGCCGGCAAGCCCTCGGCCTGCAACAACGCCAACTACGAAGCCAAGCTCGAATCCGCCGTGGCCGACTATGTCGAAAAACAAGGCTTCGCCACGCTTGCGGCACGTTATGCCTACAACCTCGCCAACGCTCGTTTTCTGTGGCGCAACCGGCTCGTAGCCGAAGATATCGAAGTGCGGATTCGTCATGTCTCGCAGGGCGAAACGCAGACCGAGTGGTCATTCAACGCCCAGAACCTGAGCCTTCGCGGCTTCGAGGCCAGCGGCGATGACCAGAAGAATCTCGATTCGCTGGCCGAGGTGATTGCCGCAGGGCTGGCCGGCAAGCACTACGTCTTGCTGGACATCGTGGCCTTCGCGCGTGTAGGCGCCGGTCAGGAAGTGTTCCCGTCTCAGGAACTGGTTCTTGATCGCAGCCGCGGCGATAAATCCAAGACCCTATACACCGTCGGCGAAGTCGCTGCCATGCACTCGCAGAAAATTGGCAACGCCTTGCGCACGGTCGATACCTGGTATCCGGCAGCGGGCGAGAAAGAACTCGGCCCCATCGCGGTCGAGCCCTACGGCTCAGTCACGACTCAGGGCACCGCGTATCGCCAGCCCAAGGCCAAGATGGATTTCTACAGCCTGCTCGACAATTGGATGCTCAAGGACGACAAACCCACCGTCGAACAACAGCATTTCGTCATGGCCACGCTCATCCGCGGCGGTGTCTTCGGGGAGGCCGATTAGTCATGACCCATTATCTGGAACTCTGCCTGCGCCTCGATCCGGAGTTTCCGGCACCCATGCTCATGGGCGCCTTGTACAGCAAACTCCATCGCGGCCTCGCTGAACTCGAAGCCGACGATATCGGCGTGAGCCTACCAACACACCAAACCGGCGTTCGGGCGCGAAAGCCCGGCGACATCTTGCGGCTGCACGGTACGGCCGAACGGCTGGAACAGCTCATGGCCACCGACTGGCTCAAAGGCATGCACGATCACGTGCAGGTCGCCGACGTCTCACGCGTGCCGGCGGACGCCGAATATCGCACCGTCCGGCGCCGACAGTTCAAAACCAACGTCGACCGCCTGCGTCGTCGTCGGATGCGTCGACACGGCGTATCCGAAGCCGAAGCGATCGAGGCAATTCCCGATAGCGTCGAGCAACGTGTCTGCCTGCCCTTCATCCAAGTCCGAAGCACTAGCACCGGGCAACGCTTTTGCTTGTTTATCGAACACGGCCCAAAGCAGTCCGCACCGCAGCCGGGGCAATTCAACAGCTACGGCCTGAGCCCGGAGGCTACCGTGCCCTGGTTCTGACCCTTTTTTGCGGTGCCATTTCTAAGCGCCTTGAATCAAGCACTTAGAAGCGGCGCTCATAAAAAGGGTTAGCACAGCAGAGTCGGAGTGTTCTTTAATAAATCAGATACTTAGCAAGTTTTCGCTCTAGTTCGCTGCCGCGTAGGCAGCTCAGAAATGTCTGATTGATTACGCGACGAGCTGTAGGAAGTTCGCTGCCGCGTAGGCAGCTCAGAAAAGCGAGGCGGCCGAGCGCGCCGACCGGCTGCAGTTCGCTGCCGCGTAGGCAGCTCAGAAAAGCTCCGCCTTGGGCTCGTTCACTGCCGTCGTGTTCGCTGCCGCGTAGGCAGCTCAGAAAGTTTGGTTATCAGACAATCACGGCAGAAGACGGTTCGCTGCCGCGTAGGCAGCTCAGAAACGATTCCGTGCCAATGACGGCGCAGCGGATCGGTTCGCTGCCGCGTAGGCAGCTCAGAAAATGGGGCGGCGAGCGTGAGCGCTGCAGTGCTCGTTCGCTGCCGCGTAGGCAGCTCAGAAATCGGGGCTCAGCGCATCGCGCATCTCAAGCATGTTCGCTGCCGCGTAGGCAGCTCAGAAAACCGGGAAGTTGGCCAGCGTGATCACGCCCGTGTTCGCTGCCGCGTAGGCAGCTCAGAAAAGTTGTCGTAGTTGTCCGGCCGCACGCGCACGGTTCGCTGCCGCGTAGGCAGCTCAGAAAACAATGCGGGCCGAGCTATCCGCCGAGTCCGAGTTCGCTGCCGCGTAGGCAGCTCAGAAACTCTAAGAAGCGAGCGATCATTTCCGTCGAACCGTTCGCTGCCGCGTAGGCAGCTCAGAAATATATCAAGCGGAAAGGTGAAGCGTTCGATCCGTTCGCTGCCGCGTAGGCAGCTCAGAAACATAGGCATCGCGGGATTGATTTCCTCCTGGCGTTCGCTGCCGCGTAGGCAGCTCAGAAATGTGTCAATCATCTCCTCGCCCAGTAGCGGGGGTTCGCTGCCGCGTAGGCAGCTCAGAAATTGCAGCTTGGACATGCTGATACGAAGGATCAGTTCGCTGCCGCGTAGGCAGCTCAGAAATTTGCGAATTACGGCACCCATTCAAAGGGCGAGTTCGCTGCCGCGTAGGCAGCTCAGAAAACAGCGTTCGGTGCCGGGTTCATCATTCCCGCGTTCGCTGCCGCGTAGGCAGCTCAGAAAACCGGCGAAACGGTCGCCAGCACCGACAAACCGTTCGCTGCCGCGTAGGCAGCTCAGAAATGAATGACGCGCAGCGGGGACATGCCACGGCTGTTCGCTGCCGCGTAGGCAGCTCAGAAATGCTGAACGAGGCCAACGTGGCTACGATCATTGTTCGCTGCCGCGTAGGCAGCTCAGAAATCTCGGGGATTGGTCAAGTAAACCGTGATCGCGTTCGCTGCCGCGTAGGCAGCTCAGAAATAAACGCCATCGATATCGACAAGCTGCCCGCAGTTCGCTGCCGCGTAGGCAGCTCAGAAATGATCACTGCGCCGGACAACCTTTCAATCTACTGTTCGCTGCCGCGTAGGCAGCTCAGAAAGACGCGATCATTCTTCCCCTGCTCGAATGGCTGTTCGCTGCCGCGTAGGCAGCTCAGAAATCGGGCCTGGATCCATCTAAGACGTAATCGATGTTCGCTGCCGCGTAGGCAGCTCAGAAAGCCGACGTCACCGACGCCATGGCCGACCTGGCGTTCGCTGCCGCGTAGGCAGCTCAGAAATTCGAAAATTAGTCCCATAGGTTCACCGTTTCGTTCGCTGCCGCGTAGGCAGCTCAGAAATTGGCCTTCTTGTCGGATCGTTTGAAACGCGCGTTCGCTGCCGCGTAGGCAGCTCAGAAAAGTGACGGCGCGCCCAAGCTGGATGTCATGTCGTTCGCTGCCGCGTAGGCAGCTCAGAAATGCTCGGCGGCAGCCTCGCGCTGCGAAACCGCGTTCGCTGCCGCGTAGGCAGCTCAGAAATACAGGTGTTCGCCGGCGTCAGACATCGCCAGGTTCGCTGCCGCGTAGGCAGCTCAGAAAATACTCATCAGGCGCCAGGTGATTGGCCGGTCGTTCGCTGCCGCGTAGGCAGCTCAGAAAAGACGGCGTTGAGCCAGTTGAATACGGTTTCCGTTCGCTGCCGCGTAGGCAGCTCAGAAAACTTCCCAACCGCACAAGAGGCCAGCCGCGTGGTTCGCTGCCGCGTAGGCAGCTCAGAAAATCCGACAATTGCACGGCAACACCTGTACCTGGTTCGCTGCCGCGTAGGCAGCTCAGAAAAGCATCGGGATGGGGTAAAGTCGACCCCGCCAGTTCGCTGCCGCATGGGCAGATCAAAAAAGAACCAATAAACAGCAGTGACGAGACCGCCTGTTCGCTGACGCGTGCGCAGCTGGGACGCTTACCCGGTCTCACGCCGTGATCAATTGAGCGTCTCTACGGTGAACAAACAGGTTTCACCGCCGCCGGGCTTGACCGGGCAACTGCTTCAGCGCTTTCCCAAAGCAAGCCCTACCGACACCGTCAATGCCTGTGCGACGCACATGCTGGCTGCGAGCGAGCGGAAGTTATGGAGCTCGGCGTCGTGTATTTCCAGGCACACGGCAGCGTGTTCGGCCACCGGGCTGAGTGGGCTATCGGTCAGAGCAATAACGGGAGTGCCGGCCTCGGTGGCGCGTTGGATGATATCGGCGGTTTCTTCGGCGTATGGCTGGAAGGAGACGGCGAACAGCACGTCGTTGTCGCGCATGCGCGCGGCTTGTTGGCCGAGCATACCGCCCAGGCCGTCGAGTAGAACGGCGTCGGCATGAATCTGCGCCAGGGCATACCCCATGTAGGCGACAACAGGAAACGAGCGGCGCTGGCCACAGAGATAGATACGATCGGCCCCGGCCATGAGCTCGGCGGCGCGTTCCAGGGCCTCGGTATCGATGTCGTCGGCCAGGTGCTCCAGCGAAATACGGTTGGCCCGACAAAATTCGCCGAGCACGGCTTTGCTCGACATGTCGCCGGCGGTGGGCTCTTCGCTGCGCAGACGACGCAGGCGTTCGCTGTAGCTGGAGGCAGTTTCGGCCAGGCGGGCCTGATAAATGCGCTGCAGCTCGGAAAAGCCGGAGAAGTCGAAGGCCTTGGCAAACCGGATAATGGCCGACGGTTGAACGCCGGCCCGCTCGGCGATAACGGCCGTGGTTTCCAGCGCCATGTCATTGGGATGATCGATGGCGAACTGGGCAATCTGTTGCAGGCGTCGCGACAGCGTTTGATAGCGATTAAGAATCTGTTGCTGCAGCTCCGCCGGCGTCTGGGCGCGTGGATCGCGTTTATCGGTCATTGGCATCTTTGGTCGAAGGTGTCTGATCAAGCCCCGCACGGCGCCCGCGCCACATGCCGGTTACCCGGTCAAGCCGCGCGTTAGCGCCCCATTTCGTGCTGAAGCGATTCCAGCTCGGCGCCGCCAGCCATGCGATAGATGAGGTCGTCGACCGTCAGATCCTCGCGCCGGGCGTGCATTTCGATCTCGCCGCGGGCCAGGATGGCAAAAGAGTCGCCAACCATATAGGCATGATGCGGGTTGTGGGTGATGAATACCACGCCCACGCCGGACTCGCGCGCAGCCTTTGCGATATATTTCAGCACGACACCGGACTGCTTGACGCCCAGGGCCGCGGTCGGCTCGTCCAGAATCAAGAGCCGGGCACCGAAATGGATCGCTCTGGCGATGGAGACACACTGACGTTGCCCGCCGGACAGGGTACCCACGGGCTGCTCGAGGTCCTTGATCACGATGCCCATCTGGCGCAGGGCGTCGTCGGTAATGGCTTTCATGCGAGCCTTGTCGAGGCGGGCGAACACGCCGCGGCCGCGCATGATTTCAGAGCCCAGAAAGAAGTTGCGCCAGACCGGCAGCAGCGGGACTAGCGCCAGATGCTGATAGACCGCGGAGATGCCCCGATCCAGTGCCTGGCGCGGCGAGTCGAAGTGCACGGCCCGGCCGTCAACCTCGAAGGTGCCGCCACTATGCTGGTGCAGGCCGGCGATGATGTTGATCAACGTGGATTTGCCGGCCCCGTTGTCGCCCAGCACACAGGCTACTTCGCCGGCCGGCACGTCGAGATTGATATTCTGCAATACGTCGATGGGCCCGAAGGACTTGCTGACACCGGACAGACGGATTAGAGGCGCTTGTTCGCTCATGGGATTAGCCTCGCGTGGCCTGGCGACGGATCCAGGCGTTGAATACAGTCGCCAGCAGCAACATCACGCCGACGAAGAACATGAACCACTGCGGGTCCCAGCCGGCATAGATGATGCCCTGAGTGGTCATGCCGAAGATGAAGCCGCCAATGGCCGCACCGATCGCCGAGCCGTAGCCGCCGGTTAGCAGACAGCCACCGACTACGGCCTGGGCGATATACAGCAGCTCGTTGCCGACGCCTTCGCCAGATTGCACGGTGACGTAGTCAAACAGCAGGTGCATGCCCATGAACCAGGCCGCAAAGCCCACGCCCATGAACAGTCCGATCTTGACCTTGTTCAATGGCACGCCCACGGCCCGAGCCGACTCGCCCTGCCCGCCCACGGCAAAAATCCAGTTGCCGATGCGCGTACGCAGCAGAATCCAGGTCGCAATGACCACGAACGCCAGCCAGTAGAACACGATGATCGATACGGACATGCCAAAGATCATGAAATAGGACGAGAAAACGGCACGCGCCGAGTCGAACCCGCTCAGCGTAGAAATATCGCCCGTGGCCACATTACCGGTGACCAGTTTGGTAACGGCCAGGTTCAGGCCTTGCAGCATCAAAAACGTCGATAGTGTGACCAGAAAACTGTGCAAGCCGGTCTTGATCAGCAGATAACCATTGAGCGCCCCGATGGCCAGCGACAGGATCAACGCAAAGCCCACGCCCACCCAGACATTGCCGGCGACCTGCATGGCAAACATCGAGGCCGCCAGCGACGAGGTGGTGACCGCTACCCCCGCCGAAAGATCAAATTCGCCGCCGATCATCAGAAGAGCGACCGCTACGGCCGGGATGCCCAGAGCCGCACTCTGATAGAGCACGGTAGAAAACGACGCCAGGCTGCGAAACGGCTCGGCCAGCACGAAGAACAGAACGAAGACCAGAATCGCCCCGCCCACGGAGCCGATTTCCGGTCGCTTGATCAACGCGGCAAGACGCTGGCCCCAGCCCGGGGCCCGGGCGGTGTTGTCTTGCTCGGTCATGGTGTCAGACATGATGGATGTTCTCCCGCGCTAATCAACGCGTGCCGCGCTTGGCAAACGCAGCGATCTGGTCGACGTTTTCGGCGGTCACAAACGACGGGCCGGTCAGCACGGCCTGGCCGCCGCCGATGACGTTGCCGTTGGTGGCCTTGAGCCAGAGCGACTCGATGGCGAGATAGCCCTGCAAAAACGGCTGCTGGTCCACAGCCCAGCGAATCTTGCCGCGCTCGATCGCCGAAATGACGCGCGAGTTCAAATCGAAAGTGGTCAGTGACACCGGTCGGCCCGACATCCGAATCGCGCGGACAGCGGTCATGGCATACGGCGCGCCCAGCGTGGCGACGTAATCGATCGAGGGATCCTGTTGCAGCTTGGCCAACAGCCGCGAGCGTACGCTGGTCATGTTCTGGCCGTTCACATAAAGCGTGCTGACCTTGCCATCGAACGTATCTTCAATGCCTTCGCAGCGCCGCGCTAGTGAGACGTTGCCCTGCTCGTGGTTCACACACAGAACGTGCTTGGCATCGGTGGTGTTGAGCCGATCGCCGAAGGCAGCACCGGCGACCACCGGGTCTTGGCCGATATACGCAAAAACCTTGGTGGACTGCCATTCGTTAAGGCCACTGTTGAGGCCGATGACCGGGATGCCGGCCGCATCGGCCTTGGCGATCACGCCGCGCATGGCGTCGGGGTGCGACAGCGTGAGCGCGATACCGTCCACGCCCTGGTTGATGACGTTCTGGACCAGCGTGGCTTGCTGGCCGGCCGCCGGATGGTGTGCATAGATGAGATCGGCGCCCAGCTGGCGGGCCGCCGTTTCTGCACCTTTGCGCTCGATATCCCAAAACGTGTCGCCGGGTACGGCATGGGAGATAAGCGCGAAGGTCATGTCGTCGTCGGCGGCTGCGGAGCCGGCCAGCCCCAAGCCTGCGGCCAGCGCTAAGGCGGCGCCGGCCAGCCAGCGATTGAATGATCGATATGTCATGAATCCCCTCCGATATAGGTGCGCCGGGTATGGCTCCGACTTGAGATCCACTCTAGATCAGATTGGAATTTTCATTCCATAGTACGTTCGTATGAATTTTTAGGTTTAAAGACCGCGACCAAGCATGGACTTAACCAATAACTCCACAGCAGATCGAACGGGGATTTTGCCGATAACGTGAGCGCGGCGATTTTCGCAAGCTGCGAGACTGCCTCAGCCCTAAGCCGCGTCACATTTAGCCGATAACGACGCTGCGACGGCAGATGACGAAGCCCTAACCTGGCCGGCAAAGCCAAGTACATCTTTTATAGCGCGAAGGAGCAGCGCCGGTGTTGCCACGATATCGGATTGGATAACGGGGGCGTCGCGCGGTCACAGCTCGCGCCGAACCGCCCGGCGACGGTCGTTATAGACGCACCCAGGCTTCTTGCCCGCAGGAGCGATCAATGGCCTCGAGAATCCGTTGATTGGCCAGGCCGAAGACGAAATCGGCTGCAGCGGTTTGCGTGCCGGCGACAGCGGTTACAAAGTCGTGGACATCGATGACTTTCATATCGTAAAACCCCAGCAGACCGCCGCCGAAGTCAAAACCGAAGAAGCCCGCATACTGCGGCACCTGCGAGCCCGCAAACAGGGTTTTGAAGCCCCGGTCACGCTTGGCGTCGCTCTGGCGAAAGACCTGTAGCTCGTTGAAGCGCTCGCCGTCCATATACAAGGTGCCTTCGGTGCCCGAGACCTCCCAGTACACGCCGTTGATCCGTCCGGCCGCTACCCTGGACGACTCCAGCACCCCGGCGGCCCCGGAGCGGAATTTGACCAGGGCCTGTGTAGCGTCGTCGTTTTCCACGGCGCGCCATTCGGCGTCGGCAGACAGCGTCGCGCTATAGCCCGTACCGCCCGACGGCACCGGACGCTCGGTAAAAAACGTCTGCGACTGGGCACAGACAGCGGCTACGTCGCCCATCAGATATTGGGCGATACTGATGGTATGAGCGCCCAGATCGCCCAGAGAGCCGGTTCCCCCGGCCGCCCGCGAACAACGCCACGACCAGGGCAGCTCGGGGTCGTTGAAAAACCCTTGATCGAACGTACCCCGAAAACGGATCGGCTGGCCAATGTCGCCGGCGTCGATGAGCTGGCGCGCCAGCATGACCGCCGGCTGCTTGATGTTATTGAACGATACGGCCGTGATTACCCCCGCGGCCCGGGCAGCCTCGGTCATTTCTTCAGCCTCTGCCACGGTCATGGCCATCGGCTTTTCCAGATAAACCGCCTTGCCCGCGGCGATGGCGGCCAGCGCCATTTCGTGGTGAAGGGCGTTGGGTGCGGTGATCGATACCGCCTCGACACTCGGGTCGGCGATCAGGGCGCGCCAGTCGTCGTAGGCCCGGTCGAAGCCGAAGCGATGTCGAGCGTTCTCGGCGGCCGCGGCATCGATATCGGCTACGGCATAGAGATGCGGACGCCGCGGCAGGTCCGGATACAGGGCCGCGGCTCGCCGAAACGCCTCGGCGTGCGCCTGGCCCATATAGCCCGTGCCGATGATGCCGACGTTCAGAATTTTAGGCACAACAATCCCCTGGCGGCGCCGATCGCCGCAAAAACAAAACGAAAATGCACCCGCGCGGTCGCGCGGGTGCCGGGTGGGCCCGGTCGGGCGAGGTTAGTGGGTCGGCATCGTGAATGCGTTGCCCTGTGAGACGTGGTCTTCCGGCCAGCGGGCCGTAATCGTCTTCAGCCGGGTATAGAACCGAACCCCGTCAGCGCCGTGGACATGCAGCGGGCCGAACAGGCTGCGCTTCCAGCCGCCGAACGAATGGAAGGCCATGGGCACCGGGATCGGCACGTTGATACCGACCATGCCGACCTCGATCCGCTCGGCGAACGTACGCCCGGCGTAGCCCGATTCGGTAAAGATGGCCGTGCCGTTGGCAAACTGGTTGGCGTTGATCAGATTGATCGCCTCGTCCAACGATTCGGTACGGCTGATGCACAAGACCGGGCCGAAGATTTCCTCGTCGTAGACGCGCATGCCCGGTCCGGTATGGTCCACCAGGCTGCCGCCGATGAAGTAGCCCCCGGGGTTCTGGCTGAAGTCGGCTTGGCGACCGTCGACCACGAGCTCGGCCTCCTCGGCCCCAATGCCGACATATTCTGCAATCTTATCGCGGTGCGCGGCGGTGACGATGGGGCCCATGTCGTTGTCGGGTCCATCAACCAGGGACGGTCCGACGCGCAGATCTTTGAGCCGCTTGATCAGGGCATCGCGCAGCTTGTCGGCGGTTTCGGCGCCGACCGGCACGGCGACCGAAATCGCCATGCAACGCTCGCCCGCGCTGCCGTAGGCTGCGCCCATCAGCGCGTCGGCGGCGGCGTCGATATCGGCATCGGGCATGACCACCATATGGTTCTTGGCGCCGCCCAGCGCCTGGACCCGCTTTTCGGCCTTGGAGGCGGTTTCGTAGATGTGCTTGGCGATCGGCGTCGAGCCCACAAAGCTCACCGCCGCCACGTCTTCGTGGGTAATCAGGTGATTGACCGCATCGGCCTGGCCGTGCACCACGTTGAATACGCCGTCCGGCAGCCCGGCCTCTTTGAGCAGCTCGGCCATGCGCAGGGCCGCCGACGGGTCCTTGTCGGCGGGCTTCAGCACGAAGGTATTACCCGTGGCCAGGGCAATGGGATACATCCACATCGGTACCATGGCCGGGAAGTTGAACGGCGTGATGCCGGCACAGACGCCCATCGGCTGATACATAGAATAGCTGTCGACGCCAGTGCCGACGTTCATGGAATGCTCGCCTTTTTGCAGGTGCGGCATGCCACAGGCGAATTCGACCACTTCGATACCGCGCGTGACCTCGCCTTGGGCATCGGAAAAGACCTTGCCGTGCTCGGAGGCGATCAGCCGCGCCAGTTCGTCGCGGTGTTCGTCCATCAAGGTCTTGAACTTGAATAGAACCCGCGAGCGACGCAGCGGCGTCGTGGCGGCCCAGGCCGGATAAGCCGCCTTGGCCGCGGCCACCGCCGAATCCACGTCGGCGGGGGTGCCCAGTACGACCTCGGCCTGCTGCTCGCCCGTCGTGGGGTTGAACACAGCGCCGCGTTCGCGGTCCTGGCCGGCGGTTTTCTGGCCGTTGATGAAGTGCAAGATATCGCGCATGTCTTTGATCCTTGGCGTTGTGGGTGTCGGTCAGCCTACGCCGTTTGTAGGCCGGCGCGCTGCGCGGTGGTTTGAAGAAAATCGCGGCTGCGCTCGGCCAGCGGCCAGGACGGGGCCACGCTCGGGTCCTGTTCGGCCTCGGCCACCAGCCAGCCCGCGTAGCCGTTAGCGGCCAGCGCGTCGAAGATCGCGGCAAAATCCAGATCGCCGTCGCCGGGAATGGTGAACACGCCGTCGACCACGGCGTCGAGGAAGCTGGCATCGCGGTTGCGCGCTCGGGCGATGACCGGCTCGCGCACGTCCTTGCAATGCACGTGATTGATACGCGAGCCGAAGCGTTGCACCCACTCCAGCGGATCACCGCCGGCAAAACGACAGTGCCCGGTATCGAACAACAAGCCGACATTGTCGCCGGTCTCGGCCATGAGCCGCGCGACGTCGTCGGTGGACTGGACAGGCGTGCCCATATGGTGATGATAAGCCAGCCGAATGCCCTGCTCGGCCAGATAGTTGGCGACCTCATCGAGCCTTGGGGCCAGTATCGCCCAGTCGGCGTCGCTGAGCCGCGGCCGGCGCGACACGGCCAGCCCGCGATCGAGATGGACACAGCGCGCGGTTTCACAGAACACCATAGCCGTGACCCCGGTCGCGCGCATCAGTGCCAGGTGGCCTTGCATCGCCGCGATTTCCGTAGCGGCGTCGTGTTCCAGCAGGTTGGACGAATACCAGCCCGATGCCAGATCCAGCCCATCCACGGCCAGCGCCTCGGACAAGGCATCGGGGGTTCGCGGAAACTTGCGGCCCATTTCGACGCCCGCATAGCCGGCGCGTCGCGCCTCGGCCAAACACTGGGCCAGCGGCGTTTCGTCGCCCAGCAGCGGCAAGTCGTCGTTGCTCCACAGGAGCGGATTTACACCCAATCGAACGGTCATGGCTTATCCCTTGGCTTATCTCTGGCGCTGCTTGTTCTGTTCGTAGGCACCGCGGCGCTCGGTGACTGCGTCACGCTCGGAGACTTCGGCCACCGGCACGTCCCACCACGCCCCGCCTTCGGCCGTGGCCTTATCCGGGTCGGTCTTGAGAGCGATGACATAGCTCCGATCGGCGGCTTGAGCCCGGCCGAGCGCAGCCTCCAGGCCTGAAATACCTTCGACCCACTCGGCTTCGCAGCCGAGCGCGCGGGCATGGGCGGCAAAGTCGATCTCCGGAGCACCGCCGGCAGCGGTCTGACAGCCTGAAAACAGGTTGTTGAACTCGACGCCGACCGTGGCCTCTTGTAGCCGATGGATACAGCCATAGCCGCGGTTATCCAGCAGTACCACGATGAGCTTGTAGCCCAGCATGACCGAGGTGGCCAGCTCCGAGTTCAGCATCAGATAACTGCCGTCGCCGACGGTGACATAGATCTCGCGCGCGGGCGCTGCCATCTTGGCGCCCAGCCCGCCGGCAACTTCATAGCCCATGCAAGAAAAGCCATATTCCACGTGATAGCTGCCGGGTCCGGTGGTCTGGTAAAGCTTGTGCAGCTCGCCCGGCAGCCCGCCGGCGGCACAGACGACCGTGCCGTTCTCGCCCGCCGCGCGATTGACCGCGCCCAGCACCTGGCTATCGGCGGGGGTCGCTGTGCCGTCGTCCGCGGTCACGCGCGCCACCACGCTCAGCCAGTTGCCTCGAGCGACGGACAGCCGCTCTTGCCAGTCGGATGCGGCCTGCCAGCCGTCCAGACGGCTCGACAGAGCGTCCAGTGCCACTTGTGCGTCACCGATGAGCGCTTGTGCGCCGTGCTTGGCCCCGTCGAAACGGGCCGCGTTGATCGCCAGCAGTCGCGGGCCGTTGGCCCCGTACAGCGCTCGCGAACCGGTGGTGAAGTCTTGTAGGCGGGTACCCAGCGCCACGATCACGTCTGCCTCAGCGGCCAGCGTGTTGGCGGCCGTACTGCCGGTTACGCCGATCGAGCCGACGTTCATTGGGTGATCGGCGCGCAGGCTGCCCTTGCCGGCCTGGGTCTCGGCCACGGGGATGCCGTGCGTTTGTGCGAACTGCGCCAGGGTATCGGCGGCGTCGCTATAGAGCACGCCGCCGCCGGCGATGATCAGCGGCTTGTCGGCCGCGGCCAACGTTGCTACGGCAGCGGCCAGTTCGTGCACGTCGAGCCCCGGCTGGCGGATACGCCGCAGGCGAGGCTCGAAGAACACACGCGGAAAATCGTAGGCCTCGGCCTGTACGTCCTGGGGCAGCGCCAAGGTGGCCGGGCCACAGTCGACCGGGTCTAAAAGCGTGTCCACGGCCGCTGGCAGGCTGGCCAGCAGCTGCTCGGGCCGCGTGATGCGATCGAAATAGCGCGAAACCGGCACGAACGCATCATTGACCGTGGTCGACGGCGCGCCGTAGTGCTCGACCTGTTGCAGCACGGGATCGGGCGCGCGGCTGGCGAACGTATCGCCCGGCAGCAGCAGCACCGGCAAGCGATTGGCATGCGCCAGGCCGGCCGCGGTCACCATATTGAGCGCACCGGGGCCGATCGACGTGGTTACGGCCATCATCCGGCGTCGGCGATATTGTTTGGCATAGCCAATCGCGGCGTGGGTCATGCCTTGTTCGTTGTGCCCGCGCCAGGTCGAAAAACGCTCACGCTCGGCGTAAAGGGCCTCGCCCATCCCCGCGACGTTCCCGTGGCCGAAGATCGCAAAACAGCCGCCGAACAGCGGCTCTTGTCGGCCGTCGATCTCGATGTACTGGGCGCCAAGATAGCGCACCAGCGCCTGGGCCATGGTCAATCGAACCGTTTCTTGCATCACAGGCCTCCAGCGACCTGACGTGTGGCTGCGCTATCGCCTGCGGCCTCGCGCCAGGTGGTAATCAGCTCGGCATAGTTGTCGGCGACCGTGTCCACGAGCTGCGCATCGTCGATACGACCGGCCAGCCAGTCGCGGGCGGCGTCGGCAAACAGCGTGCGCCCGATCGTGAACCCGCGACAGATCTGCGAGCCGCTGGCCGCCCGAAAACCGGCCTTGACCTCGTCCATCGGAGCATCCAGGCCCAGCAACACCACGCCGCGGCAATGGGCGTCGTAGCGCGTCACGATCTCCCGCACGTTCTCCCAGGCGGTCTCGTTCATCGGCGGCAGTTTCCACCAGTCGGGCCGGATGCCCAGGTGATAACAGCGTTGCAGGCTGCGCGCGATGGTCAGGTCATCGGTCGAGTGATTCTTCGGCGGGATGATCTCGATCAGTAGCTCGTGGCCAGAGACCCGGCGTGCCTGTTCCAGCTGGCGCAGCCGATCTTCCTGGGCCAAGCGCAGCTCGATTTCGTCGTCGGGGTCATAAAAAACCAGACACTTGATGATGTGCTCGGCCGGCCAACTCACCAGCTCGCTGCCGATATCGTCTCCGTGCTGGAACACCAACGGCCGCGAGCCCGGCAGCTCAACCGGACGGCCGATCCACCAGCCTCGACCGGTCATGGCGTTGAGCGCGTCCTGGCCGATCACGTCGTCGCACAGCACCGCCGGCGTGCCCGGCGCGCCGGATCGGGCAAAGCCGGCCTCGGCGGCGGCCACCAGCAGCGTCTTGAGCGGCGACAGATGCTTGGCTTCTACTCCCAGCTCGGCGGCCATGTCGAACAGCTGACGCCGATGATCGAAAGCCAGGCCATAGATCGGGCCCCATTCAGCCGGGTGGCGGGTGGTCTTGGCGTGCAGATCGTTGAGCCGGGCATCGCGATCCGGGCGCGCCACCGCGTCCTGACGCGCCAGGTAATCAAACAGCTCGGTCTCACTGGGCATGGCCGGAGCACAGCCGTGGCGCGAGACCACCAGCGCCCCGCAGGCGTTGGCGTAGGAGGCACAGGTTTCCCAGGGTTCGTCGCGCAGATACCCCCGCAGAAAGCCGGCCATGAACGCATCGCCGGCGCCCAGAACGTTGAGCACCTCGACCTGAACGCCCTCGACCCGCACGCCGTCGTCGACCGAGTCACCGATCGGGCCTTCAAAGATAGTGCAGCCCAGCGGGCCCAGCTTGCAGACCAGCACCGCGTCCGACAGCGCACGGACCTTTTTCAGCGCGGCGATCGTATCGGTGGTGCCGCCAGCGATATGAAACTCTTCCTCGGTGCCCACGATCAGATCGAAATCACCGACCCAACGCTGCAGATGGGCGGTGGTCTCGGCGTCCTGAACATAGCGGGTTTCGCCGTCCCCTGGATCGGTCAAGCCCCATAACACCGGGCGATAGTCGATGTCTAGAACCCGTCGGCGGCCGTGCGACGCTGCAGCGTCCAGAGCCGCGCGGCAAGCGTCTTGCGTCGTCTCCGTCGATAAGTGGGTGCCCGTAATGGCCAGCGCCTTGGCCGAGCCGATCCAATCGGGATCGATATCGTCGGCGGCAATGGCCATATCGGCACAGTCGCGACGATAGAACAGCAGCGGAAAGGTGTCGCGATCCTTGAGCGCCAGAATCGCCAGCGCCGTGGCCCGATCGGCATCGACCGGCATATGCGACGTATCGACCCCGGCCCGGGCCAGCGCCTCGACTACGAATCGGCCGAACTGTTCGTTGCCGACCCGCGTGAGCATGGCCGAGGCCAAGCCAAGACGAGCGCTGCCATAGGCACAGTTGCCCGAGCTGCCGCCCAGATACTTGGCAAAGCTAGAAACGTCTTCGAGGCGCGCCCCGACCTGCTGTGCATAAAGGTCGACAGCGGCACGGCCCAGACAGATCACATCGAGCGACGGCTTCTGCATCACTGACCCTCCCATGATGGAAACACGTGTATCACGCGCTTCAATATTGGATTATTTATTCTAAATATTAGACAAGTGAAACGTGCCGATCAATACGACTGCGACCAAAGTCGAGGCCTCGCGCCAGGCGGCATGTGCGGTCGTTCGACGCACGAGAGATCAGCCCTGTATTTCGGACAGAGCAACGGGCCGGCCTTCAACGCGCGAGCGATTTGCGGCAACGGCGATAGACAACGCCTCGTACCCATCTCGTGCACCGGCCAGTGGCGCTCGTCCAGAGCGCCAGGCCTCGGCCCAGTCGGCCAGCTCCCGGGCGAACGCATCGGCATAGCGCTCCAGGAAGAAGTGCTTGGGCGGCTCGCTGCGCTCGCCTTCGGCCGATGTCCGGCGCAGCCGCGTTTCGGTTTCGTTCACGGCTTGGATCATGCCAGTGCTGCCAAAGGCCTCGATGCGCTGGTCATAGCCATAGGCCGCGCGCCGCGAGTTCTGAATATGACACAGGCGACCCGACTCGGTGGTCAGCGTGACCATCGCGGTATCGATATCGCCGGCCTGCCCGATCGCCGGGTCGATGAGCGCATCGCCGACCGCGAAGACCGAGCGGATCGGCTCGTCGAGTAGCCAGCGCGCGGTATCGAAGTCGTGAATCGTCATATCCATGAACAGCCCGCCCGATCGGGCGATATAGTCCACCGGCGGCGGGCTCGGGTCGCGGCTGATAATGGTCAGGGTTTCTAGCCGGCCGATATCGCCGTTGACTACAGCCCTCTTGAGCTCGGCAAACTGCGGGTCGTGCCGACGGTTGAATCCGAGTGCACAGGCCACGCTGCCGGATTCGACCACCGACAAGGCATATCGGGTACGCTCCAGATCCAGGGCAATCGGCTTTTCGCACAGTACGGCTTTTCCAGCCCGTACCGCCTGTTCCAAGAAGTCGGCATGCGTATCGGTCGATGACGCAATGAGGATGCCGTCGATGGCCTGGTCGGCAAATACCTCGGCGCTGTCCATCACGCGGACGTCGTATTCATCAGCCAGCGCTTGGGCCGCCTCTGCGCGCACGTCGGCAATGCCGTAGAGCGCAATAGCAGGATCGCGGGCCGCAGCAGCAGCGTGAACAGCCGCAATACGGCCAGCCCCGATGATGGCCAGGTTCATGGGTCGTTGCGACATGGGCAATCCTCTGAATCCGCGCGCAGGATTATTCTGGCGCGCCTTAAAATAGAAAATTAATTCTATTCTATATTCAGGGAGATCGCCTATTCCGTCTTTCGTCGTAGACGGCGGCCCATGCCACGCATCAAAAAGGCCGGCAAATGGTTTGCCGGCCTTTGGTCAGCTGCTTATTGTTGCGGCTGCTAGCGGTTAATGATCCATGGCAGCGGGCCGCAACGGCATCATATAGCCCGCGCTATGGCTACCGGCATGGCAGGCCGCTCGGTCGAGCCAGTCGACGACATGCATTATCCAGCCCGGCCGTCGGGTGGTATTCGAAACGCCTGTCGTGTCGGTCATTGCGGGGCTCCTATTCTTGCGACCTCTTCGAGGGCTGGGTCAGCCACGCGAAATCGGGATCAGTCGTGAATTTCCACTCGCGTTTGGGGCCGGCCATCACGTTCAGGTAGTACAAGTCATGGCCGTACGGGGCACCGACCGGGTGATAGCCCTTGGGTACCAGCACACAGTCACCGTCGCCGAAGGCTATGGCCTCGTCTATTGAACGATCGTCGGTATAAACGCGCTGAAAGCCGAAGCCGGAGCCGGGATTGAGCCGGTGGTAATAGCTTTCCTCGAGAAACGACTCGGCCGGCAGGTTGTCTTCGTCATGCTTGTGCGGCGGATAACTGGACCAGTTGCCGGCCGGGGTATAGACCTCGACCACGAGCAGGCTGTCTGCCGGCTCGGTCTCGGGAAGGATATCGTGGACGTGGCGCACGTTGGCGCCCTCGCCGCGGGTGGATTGCTTGATGTGCTCGGGGGTAATGTGGCGAGGCGCGTGGCCGCTCTTGCCCGGCGCCCCACAGATGCCAAGCTCGACGTCGGTCAAGGCGTGTACTTCAAACCGAGCATCATTGGGCACGTAGACGGCATGCGGCGGGATCTGCTCGAACACGCTCATACGCTGGCCGACGGCTTCGAAGGTGGTATCGCCAACCGTAATATCGGCCTTGCCCGACAACATGACCAGACAGAGTTCTTGGTCGTCGCTGGTCTCGCTCACTCGCTCGCCTTCGGCCAGACCCCGGTGTCGAAAACGAACGTAGTCCAAGGCCTGCTCTGCCTGGGCGGTATCTAATGTCTGCGGCTGGTCGCGAGCCGCTTTGAGCAACAACTGCATGAATGCCTCTACGTTCTATATTATCATCTAATTAGAATATATTTTCTGAACTGGCATCCATCAAAGGTTTTCGAATCATACTTTGGTCGATAGATGCCCTCGTCGGCCCACGTGCTATCTAACCGGTCGTCGAGTTGATCTTCTAGACGCTGGCAGCGCCGTGTACGTCGTATCTACGACTAAGGTCTTTATAGAATTTATTTTCTTTTTTTATTAATTTTTGGAAATTAAATTCCAATCAGGCGCGCCTGTTTTCCAAGGAGCACGGTGCCATGACCCGGCAAGCAACAGACTCTCGCCGCTTTCGATTCGTCATCCAAACCAGCTTGATCGCCGCGTTGGCCGGCATTCTGTTCGGGTATGACACAGCGGTGATCTCTGGCGCGATCGGCCCTATTACCGACCACTTCCAGCTCTCCCCGCTCGCGACCGGTTGGGCGGTATCGTCGGTTGTTATCGGCGCCATCATTGGCGCGCTCGGCGCAGGTGCTGCGGCGCTTTATGGCGGTCGCCGCGGCGCGCTATGGCTGGCCGCAGCGCTGTTCATCGTTTCGGCTCTGGGCTCGGCGCTGGCCGCGGATTTCTTCTGGTATAGCGTGTTCCGCATGCTCGGCGGCCTAGCGGTCGGTCTAGCCAGCGTGGTCGCGCCGATGTATCTGTCGGAAATTTCGCCCGGCGATATGCGCGGTACCAGCATCAGTCTGTTCCAGCAGTCCACGGCCGTGGGCGCGGTCATCGTGTTTTTCGTGAATTATTTCATTGCCCGCGGGGTCACGCCCGAGTGGCTGACGGCGTACGGCTGGCGCTGGATGTTGGGTTCGGAGGTTGTACCGGCGATTCTGTTCGCGGCCCTGCTTCCCTTGATTCCGGAGTCGCCGCGCTGGCTAATCCTAAAAAACCGGGATAACGAGGCCCGACACGTCCTAGACCGAGCCAACCCCTCGGAACGCGTTGCCGGCCTGGTTGACGATATCAAAGCCTCGTTTGCCGGTGAACGCGCTCATCAACGGGTCAGCCTGCGCAAACCCGGCATCTTCGGCATCGTGGCGATCGGCGCTTTCGTGGCGGCCGCTCAGCAGCTCACCGGTATCAACGTGGTGATGTACTACGCGCCGCAGATCTTCGAGCGCGTGGTCGACTCCAGCGAAACCGCACTGCTCCAGACGTCGGTGATGGGCATCGCCTTCGTGTTCGGCAATCTGGCCGGAATGCTGCTGATTGATCGCGTTGGACGGCGACCGTTGATCACTTACGGCAGCTTAGGCTGTTGTATCGGCATGGCGGGCCTCGGCACGATCGTCTATAGCCAATCGGTGGGTTACGGGGCCCTGATCTGTCTGGTGCTCTATATCATGTCGTTCGCCATTTCCTGGGGCTGTGTCTGTTGGACACTGATCGGCGAAATCTTTCCCAACAGCATCCGCTCGCGTGCCATGGCGTTCGCAGTGGCGTGTCAATGGTTCGCCGGATTCGTGGTCACCCAGACGTTTCCGCTGCTGGATCAGAACCCGTGGCTACAGGCGCTGTTCAACGGCGGTTTTTCGTTCTGGCTATACGCGGGCTTCACACTGATCTGTCTGGCCGTGGTGCTGCGCTTTGTGCCCGAGACCAAGAACCGCACACTGGAAGAGCTGGAGCCGCTGCTGCTGTCGCGTATCGAGTCGGCCCGGCCGGGCCGACACCGTCGAGATGTCGGCCACGCACACGCCAGAAGCGCCTGATCTGATAGGGAGTACCGGGGCGTATCCGCCGGCGCCCCGGCTTACGACTTCAGCCGATACCCGGTCTTGAAGATCCAGGCCACCACGGCGATACAGGCAGCCAGAAACAGGCCGATCATGCCCAGGCTCAAGCCCACGCTGACGTCGGCGGTGTCATAGAAACTCCAGCGGAAACCGGAGACGAGATAGACCACCGGGTTGATGAGGGTGATCTTCTGCCACAGCGCCGGCAGCATATCCAGCGAATAGAACGTGCCGCCCAGAAAGGTCAGCGGGGTCACGATCAGCAGCGGGATGATGGTCAGTTTTTCGAAGTTGTCGGCCCAGATGCCGATGATGAAGCCCAACAGGCTGAAGGTGACGGTAGTCAGCACCAGAAACGCGATCATCCAGAACGGATGCGCAATCTGTATGTCCACGAACAAGGTGGCCGTGCCCAGAATGATCAAACCAAGTGCTGCCGACTTGGTGGCCGCCGCCCCCACGTAGCTGATGACGATCTCGACGAACGAGATAGGCGCCGAGAGCAGCTCGTAGATGGTGCCGATGAACTTCGGGAAATAGATCGCGAACGAGGCATTGGAGATGCCCTGGGTCATCAGCGAGAGCATGATCAGCCCCGGCACGATAAACGCGCCGTAGGATACGCCCTGTACTTCGTTGATACGCGATCCGATGGCCGAGCCGAAGACCACGAAATACAGCGACGTGGAGATGATGGGGCTGACCACACTCTGGAACAGCGTGCGCCAGGTGCGCGCCATTTCGGCGGCGTAGATGGTTTTGATGGCGTGCCAGTTCATGCGTTGCCCCCCACGAGATCGACGAATATTTCTTCCAGCGAGCTCTGCTGGGTATCGATATCCACATAGTGGATGCCTGCCGCATCGAGCTCGGCCATGAGCGGCTGGATGCGGGCGCGATCATCGTGGGCGCTGTAGGTATAGACCAGGCGCCGGCCGTCGTCTTCGAGCGTGAGGTCATAGCCGGCCAGCCGCTCGGGCACCGCGTGCAGGGGCTCGGCCAGGCGTACGCCAAGACGCTTCTGTCCCAGCTTGTCCATGAGCGCGGTCTTGGCCTCGACCAGCGCGATCTGGCCGTTCTGAATCACGCCGATTCGATCGGCCATCTGCTCGGCCTCTTCCAGATAATGCGTGGTCAGCACGATAGTCACCCCGTGCTCGCGTAGACCGCGCACCACATTCCACATGCTGCGGCGCAGCTCCACGTCCACGCCGGCGGTGGGCTCGTCCAAAAACAGCACCTGGGGCTCGTGTGCCAGGGCCTTGGCGATCATCACGCGGCGCTTCATGCCGCCAGAAATCTCGCGGGTGATGGTGTCGCGTTTGTCCCAGAGCGATAGGTCCTTGAGCACCTTTTCGACGTGGGCGTCGTCCCGGGCCTTGCCGAACACGCCGCGCGAGAATTTCACGGTCGAAAACACTTTGGCGAACGGTTCGACCGTCAGCTCTTGCGGCACCAGCCCGATCTGTTCGCGGGCTTTGCGAAACTCGCGTACCACGTCGTAGCCGTTGACGCGGATTGATCCACCGGTGGGATTGACGATGCCGCAGATGGTGTTGATCAGCGTGGTCTTGCCGGCGCCGTTGGGGCCCAGCAGCGCGAATATTTCGCCCTTCGGGATCGACAGGTTGATGTCTTGTAGGGCCGAAAAGCCCGAGTCATAGGTCTTGTACAGACCCTTGATATCAATGACGGATTCGGTCAAGGCCGACTCCTCTTGGCCATTCAGAATAGCCGCGAGTATGGCAGATCACACCGGGCGCACCGTGGCGGCCGGCGGCGTGTCATACAAAAGCGCGCGTGACAGGCGTAGGCTGGCAGACAGCACTTCATAACCTTTCGCGGTTGATCATGTTCTATCGATCTATTGCAAAAACGCTTGCCCTGGCCGCGTTGGCGGTGACCGGCAGCTGGGCCTTACCGGCGGCGGCCGTCGACGATGTCGGGGCCTTCGCCCCGGCCCCGGCCGACAGCGCGGATAACGTAGGCGCGCTCGATCGGTCAGGTAACTCGAGCGCCCCGCAGACCGAGCCCGACACCATGCCGGCCTATCCCCGACACACCCGCCGTCTGGGGTACGACAACGACGACGACTTCAGCGGCACCCACGAGGTGCAGGCCCCGCGGAACACCAACCCGGACCGCCAGCAGCTCGAAAACGCCTTTGACGATTGACCCCCCCTAGAAAGACCCCGCAGCGATCGGGTTCGTCAGGCGGCCGTGAAACTGCAGGCTGGCCGTCGGATCGGCCAGATCCAGCATCTGTCGATTGTTGGCCAGCTGCAGCCGGTTCAGGCAAGAACGGATGAAATCCGGCGTGAACAGGTCATAGCGTTCGTATTGGGCTGAAAATTCCGGGTGCGCCTGCTGGTAACGGCCAATACATGCAGCCACCCGCTTCCAGAAGCGCGTCTCGGGGTAGTCGCACTCCAGCGCCAGAGTCGGCGCCACATAGCGAAAGATCAGATCGAAAAGATCGGTGAAGATCGACAGCGTACGTACATCCTCGGCGACCGGTACGGCGATGCGCGACACGGCCTCGGGCAGACGCGCCTCGGGGTTCATGACGGCGATCTCCTCGCCGATGTCCTTCATGATGACCCGATCCACGCGGTGGTTTTTCATCACCAGAATTAGATTCTCGCCGTGCGGCATGAACACCAGATCATGCGCATAGAAACAGTGCAGGATCGGGCCCATGTAAGCCCAGAGCCAGTCGTCCAGCCAGGCGTCGACGTCGCCGCCGGCGGCTCGGATGAAGGCGGCCAGTGCCGAGTGCCCGGCAGCATCTTGATGCAGCAGGGCCGCCATGGTCATGAGTCGTTCGCCCTCGCCCAGCCGGCTTACCGGCGATTCCCGCCATAGTGCCGCCAGCATTTTGTTGGCCCCGTCGGTCTTGGCCAACCCGGCGTCAAAGCGCGGGTGGCGATAGCCCACGGCCGCCACTTCCCGCAGGATCGAAAAGTCCATGGCCTGAAGGGTGTTGTCGGCCGCCACAAGCTCGGCCAGCCAGTCGCAGATGGCCGGCGTGCCGCCCATGTAATACGGCGACAGCCCGCGCGAAAAACCCATGTTGAGTATCGACAGGCTCATCTTCACGTAACAGCGGCTGGGCACGTCGTGGTTAAACAACGTACGCACCGATTGTTGGGCCTGGTAGGCGTTGGGCCCAAAGCCCAGATAGACCAGGTGGCCGCTTGCCAGCTCGTCGGCAAACGTGAAGACCAGTTTGTTCTGCCACTGCCACGGGTGTACCGGCATATAGAGATAGTCGTCGGCTTCGAGCCCCGCCGCGGCCAACTGGTCGGCAAAGCGTGCGCGCGTGCAGGCATCCAGCTCACTGCCCAGATGGGTCTCAATCGTGCGGTCGGCCGCGGCGGCCACGGTCAGACGACTGCGATGCGCAGCCACCCAAATCAGCCGGATGGGGGTGGCGGCTTCCGGCGCGTAGGCCAGAAAATCGCTCCCGGAAAAGCCGATCCGCCCGTTGTTGGCCACAAACGCCGGGTGGCCCTCGGTCATGGCAGCCTCGATGGCCTGAAAATCCGCACTCGGAAAATCGTCGGCGGCAAGCCGCGCGTTGGCGTGTTTGTAGGCCGCGCTGTAGCGCGTGGAGGCAATTTCCTCGAGATAGAGCGACAGAACCGCATCATCCAGGCCCAAAGTGTCGCGACAATCGATCAACAGCCGAGCGGCATCGAAGCTCGCCGGCTGGCCGTCGGCTTCGCAGGTGATCGACTCAGGCGCGATATGCCAGTGCCAAAGCGCAAAGCGGCGCGCTGCAAATCGATACTGGCGTTTCCCATCGTCGGCTTGCAGGGTATAGACGCCGCGCGAGTGCTCGATCGGCTCGAACAGCCCTTCGTGGGTGAACTCGGACAGTATCTTGGCCACCAGGCGCCGATCCGCGCTGCGCCAGTGCTCGGGCGTGATGTGCGCGATCGAACGGGCCGCGGCCGTGATGGGTTGACCGGTCATACAGACTCCAACGGAATAATGCGGTTAGGCGGGCGCGCGTAACGCGTCGTGGCGGGCACGAGACAGCATCGACAGCCGCGCGATCTTGTCGCCGGTATCGATATCGGCAGCCACCTCAAAGCCGGCCCGAGCGTTCAAGCGCTGAATAGCGGTATTGGCCGCATCCGGCTCGACCACGAGGCGCTCGGGCGCATCGATCGCAAAGATCGTGTCCACCACGAACGAGAAGACGGCCCATGTGAACCCGTGAATCGGCCGCTCCGGGGGTGCGATAAGGATATGCATGCCGAGATCGCCGGCCGCCACGTCGTAAAACCGCCCGATGACGTCGGCGCCCGGCGCATATCGCTCGACCAGGAACACAGGGCGCGACTCGTGCGTGCCCAGCCAGGCATCGTGCGTGTGCGAGGCCGCGATATCGGCGAAATACGTCTGTGTGGCGTGCGGCGTGTTGTCTTGCATGCCCCAGTAGTGCGCGTGCGGGTCGGTCAGCCAGGTATGGGCCAGTTCCCAATCCGCGGCGGGTTCAAAATCGCGCACGGCCAGATGGCCGATACCGGGCACTTGGCGCTGGGCCACGATCATCGGCTCAGCCTTCATGACGTCGCTGCTTGCGCGGCATTTCCGGGTTGGCGGCCGGCTGACCGGTCACGTCGAAGGTCTGGAAGGCGATAGCCTGCTCCACGGGATAGACCTCACGGCCGACGATCTCGCGCAGGATGACCGCGTTGCGATAACACGCCATGCCCAGGTCCGAGGCGGTGAAGCCGTGGGTATGCCCTTCGGCGTTCTGGACGAACACGCGCCTGCCGCCCGTATCGATGGCATAGGTCCGCGTGACGTCGTAGCGATTCTGGCTGTCCCAGCGCAGCCGATCGGCGATGGGCGCGATGTAGTCGGGTACGTGATGCGAAAAACCGGTCGCCAGGATCAGCGCGTCACAAACGTGTTCGAAGACCGCGCCCTGCTCGGTCTGGCTGAACGATAGATAAAATCGGCCGTGGCTGTCCTGGCTTACGTCGGTGAGGCTGGCGTTGGCCTGCATGCCGATGGCGGTTATGCCATGGACCTGTTTTTCGTAAAGCGTGTCGTAGATATCCGCCGACAGATCGCGGTCGATGCCCTTGTAAAGCGGCTTTTGCGCCGCCGACAGCCGCTGGCGGGTGTGCTCCGGCAGACTGTGGAAATAATCGATGTACTCGGGCGAGGTCAGCTCCAGCGTGAGCTTGTCGTAGGCCATGGCAAAAAACCGCGGCGAGCGGGTGAACCAGTCCAGGCGCTGGCCATCACCCACGTAATTCAACCGGTCACGAAAGATCTCGGCCGCGCTCTGGCCCGAGCCTACGATGGCAACCCGTTCGGCCGTGGCCAGCGCCGCCTTGTGATCGAGATAATCCACCGCGTGGAACACCTCGCCCGAAAGCCCGCGACAGCATTCGGGCACATAGCGCGCCGGCCCCGTGCCGAGCACCAGATGCCGCGCTCGATAGACCTGCGACGAGCCCGCGACCGGCGCCGTAGTTTCGACCCGATAGGTGTCGTGTTCAGCCTCGTAGTGGATGGCCGTCACCCGCCGGTCGAATACGACGCCCGAAAGCTGATCGGCCACCCAGCGACAGTACTGGTTGTATTCGGCGCGCAGCATGAAAAACTGCTCGCGAATATAAAACGCATAGATCCGGCCGGTCATCTTGAGATAGTTGAGAAAGCTGTACGGGCTGGTCGGGTCGGCCAGCGTGACCAGATCGGCCAAAAACGGCGTCTGGAGCGTGGCACCCTCCAAAAGCAAACCGGGATGCCAGTCGAAGCCCGGATTGTCGTCCAGACAGACCACATCCAGCCCGACCACCGGCTCGGCAAGCGCGGCCAGGCCCAGATTGAACGGCCCGACGCCGATCGCCACCACGTCATGCACCGGGCCATGATCCTGTTCAGACATCGACGTTCTCCCGTCCGCCCACGACCGCCAGCGCCGGCACGTGATCGGCGGCGAGCCGTTCGCCGGTGTTCAACACCAGCGTGACGATCTCGGCCATCTGCTCGGGCGTGGTGGCAGCGTTCAACAACGTGAACTTAAGATATCGACGCCCACGAATCTTGGTACCGGCCAGCATCGCCTCACCCCGGGCGGCCAGATCCGCGCGGATAGCATCGTTCAAGGCATCCAGGGATTCCGGGGCCAGCCCCAGACTGGGCCGAAACCGAAACACCAGCGTGCCCAGTTCAGGGGCATGCAACAGATCCAGGCGCGGCTCGGCCAGCATGCGCTGATAGGTGGCCCGGGCCAGCGCGCAGCCGGCATCAAACAGCTCACCGATGGCGTCTGCCCCCACGCTGCGCAGGCTCATCCAGAGCTTGAGCGCATCGAAACGACGCGTAGTCTGCAGCGATTTGTTGACCTGATCCGGCGTACCCGCCTCAGCGGCCTCGACCGGATTGAGATAATCCGCGTGATGCGTCACATAGCCAAGATGCACGCCCTGGGCCACCAATAGCGCACTACAGGCCACCGGCTGAAAGAACGCCTTGTGATAATCCACCGTGAGCGAGTCGGCATGCGCGAGCGCCCGGGCCTCGTGTGACCGAGTCGGCGAGACCAGCAGCCCACAGCCGTAGGCCGCATCTACGTGTAGCCAGGCGCCGTGGGCGCGTGCGAGACGGGCTGCCCCGGCCACGTCGTCGATACTGCCAAAGTCAGTGGTGCCAAAGGTGGCCACCACAGCCATGGGAATCTCGCCCGCCGCGACGGCAGCATCCATGGCTCGGCCCAGGGCACCGATATCCATCCGCCAGTCGGCATCGGCCGCCACCGAGACCACGGCTTTCTGGCCGAGCCCTAGCAGCGAGGCGGCCTTGGCACTGGAGAAATGACTGGCCTCGGAGACAAAAATACGCCACCGAGAGGCCTCGGGGGGCAAGCCATTGTCGGCGATGAACCCCGGGCCGTAGCGGGTGGCCCCCATATGTTCACGGGCCAGCAGCAGCGCCATGAGATTGGACTGCGTGCCGCCGCTGGTAAATATGCCGTCGGCGCTGTCCGGCAGGTGCGCGCGTTCGGCTGTCCAGGCGATGAGCTTCTGCTCGATCAGCGTGGCCCCGGTGCTCTGATCCCACGTATCCATCGAGGTATTGATGGCCGCGGCCACCACCTCGGCTGCCGCAGCGCTCGTCAACACCGGGCAATTCAAGTGCGCTACGTAGCGCGGGTGATGAAAATAGATCGCCGGGTCCAGATAGAGCGGGCCCAGCTCGTCTAGTGCGTTGTCGAAGCCGATCCCCGGCCCGTCCAGCGTAATCTGCGAGATACGCGGGGCCAGCGTGGCCGGCGTTGCCCCGGAACACGGCTTGCGGGCTTGTTCGATGGCCCCGGCCACGGTGTCGATCGCGGCGTGCGTTTGCGATACCAGCGTGGCCGCACCGCGCCGGTTGACCAAAGATGGGGCTTCACCGGCGTGTGCTCGGCCGGACAGCTGTAGAGACGGTAGCGCCATAATCAAACCTCGACGTTGTGTCGAATCGATAGCCGGAGTCGGGCAATGCTTACATCGCCCCATGTAATGTTCATGACACAACGACCTTTCGGTTGTTCCCAATGGCGATAGAACTTTTTGCGCTTGGGACTGTTGGGGTTTCATATAAGCGCCTTCGTCGAGCGTCCGCTGTGTGTGCTGCAAGGCGCGAGCCCCGGGTTGTGACGTGCCACAATCAAGACTCACCAGCGGCAGGCAGCGCTCGGCCCGGACTCATATGAAACGCAACAGGCCCGGGGCGCCGATCAAAAACGGTAGTCAAGCTGGGCGGTAATGCGCCGGGCATCGCCGTAGTAGCAGTAGTTTTCGCTGAAGCAGGACGCCACGTATTCTTTATCGAACACGTTGTTCACGTTGAGCTGGAGGCTGGCGCCGTCGAGCTGACGCGCCCATTCGCCGAGATCGCTACGCAACATCAGGTCGGCCGTGGCGTAGTCGGGCACCTTTCGGTCCTCTTCGCCGTCGGCATAGCTCTCGCCCGTGTAGTTGCCGCCCACACCGGCCTGAATCTGGCGCGGAAAGTCGTATTTCAGCCACAGCGACCCCAGTTGCTCAGGCGTACGGGCCGGTACGGCGCCCTTGCGAGCGGTGAGCGCCTGGGCGTTAATGTCCTGCTGGTACTCGATATCAGCGAAGCTGTAGCCGGCCACCACGTGCAGACGATCGTTGATGTCCGCCTTGGCTGAAAGCTCGACCCCGCGCGACTGAATATCGCCCACGCCCACAAAGGTGGGATTGGTCACCGTGGCGCGCTGCTGGATGTTGGATTGCGTCAGGTCGTAGAGCGCGACCGTGAAAAGCGCATCGATACCGGTCGGCTTGTATTTCACGCCGACCTCGTATTGATCGCTCTCGACCGGATCGGAAATATTGTTATCGCCGTCGGCCGAAAATGCCCCGGGGGCAAAGCCTTCGCTATAGGAAAAATAAGGGCTCAGGCCGATAGACGACTCATAGAGCACGGCCCCTCGCCAGGTGAACTTGTCATCGCTGCGCGAGGCGATCGTACCGCTGGCCGGCACGATCTGACGGTCCAGATAATCTTGACGGCCACTCAAGACCACGTTGAGCCCCTTCCATTCGAGCTGGTCCTGTAGATAGAGCCCCAACTGGGTCGTCTCACGCGCGTTCCAGCCGCCGAAGGCGCCCAGTGAGGTGACCGGCTCGCTTTCGTAGTAGTCGGGATTGAACGGATCGAGATTGGTCGCGCTGCCGTAGCGTTCCTGGGCGCGCGTATCCCGCTTCTGCCAGCCGATGCCCGCGAGCACGGTGTGACCGATCTCGCCGGTGTTGAAGTCGAACTGGGCATGGTTGTCCAGCACGATAGCCGTGAGATGCTCATCGGCTTCGCCGGCGGTGCGACGCAGGGTGGGATCAGCACGATCCGTGGCCGCGTTGGCAAAGCCGGTTTGATAGATCTGCTGGAAATCTACGTCGAGATCGGTGTACTGCGCTTTTGACGTCAGCTTGATCTGATCGTTGACGTGATGCGTCAGCTCGTACGAATAGATATCGGTATCGCGGTCGAACTTCTCGAAGTTGGCCGAGGTATCGACCCATTCTTCGTCCACGGTACGCCCGAAGCGACGATTGCTCACACTTAGGTCATAAGGCACCGCACCGTGAAAGCCCCCTTCCGGGTCGCGCTGGATATAAGCATAAAGCAGCAGATTGGTGTCGTCGGTGAGATCCAGGCTCAGCTCCGGCATGATCGTGAAACGATCGCGGTCGACCACGTCGTATTGGGTGCTGCTCGTATCCCCGCCCACCACGATGCGATAGGCGCCCAGTGATTCGTCGGGCAGCGCGCCCTGTACGTCCAGCCCGCCGCCAAAGGTGTCGTAATTGCCGCCGTACAGGCGCACGTGACGCTGGGTCTCGCGGCTGGGCTTTTTCATCGAGTAGTTGATCAAGCCACCTGGCTGCACCCGGCCATAGGTCACCGAGCTGGGGCCCTTGACCACTTCGATGCTGTCGATGAAGAACGGATCGATCTGGATGTTGCTGTAAGCGCCGGGGTCACTCTGCAGCCGCAGACCGTCCATGAACGTGTTGTTGACGTCGCCGCCGGCAAAGCCGCGCAGCGCCGCCACGGTCTGGCGCGTCGAGGCGCCTGACAGCCCGGTGAACACCCCCGGCGTATAGCGCAGCGCGTTGTTGACCGTGCGTGAGCCCTGATCGTTGATCTGATCCTGCTGTACGACATCCACGGTCTGCGGCGTACGGATCAGCGGTGTATCGGTCTTTGTCGCGGCGTCGGTGTCGAGCTTGGTATAGCCCTCGCCCGGGCGAAGTGCAGACGTCGTGACCGATACCGTCGAGAGATTCGTGGTGGGCGCCTCGGCGGCCGGTGCAGCGCGGCGGGCCGGCACTTCATTCGGCGATAGCGTGTCGGCAGGCTCTGCACCGCCGGCCGGCGCAGCCGGCGCCTGGGCCCATACCGAAACCGGCGAGACGCCGGCGGCTATAACAAAAGCCATCGGCCAAAGATGTCGGACTCGTGTGCTGTCCATTGCGCGTGCCATACCCCTAGCTCCCCGAAGAATCATGCTGCGACCAGATCGGCCAACGCATTGGATTCTAAATAAGAACTATTCGTATTTGCAACCGAAAATCGGTTGCATTTGGCCATCAGCGCTTTCTGCCGGGTCTACGCCGGGGCGGCCAACGGCGGACGCGTGATACAGCGCCAACCGTTTCACACCACGATTTAGGGCTTGTTCGCGCGGCGCGCGTACGACGTTTTTACGGGCTCTAGTAAAACACCGCGACGCTCTGTCGACCGACAAGAATAGGTTGTCGGGCGTGGTTCCAGATCGTCATGGCCTGGCTGGCATACCCTTGGCCGATGGTTTCGGCACGCGACTGCGACAGCCACCAGCCGTCTTCGGTGGTCGGATCATCGCTCAACAGCTCGAACTGCCAGGTCATGCTGCTGACCGGTGCCGCGGTCTCGAACATCGCCATGGCGGCCGGTGGCAACGCATCGCCCAGGGCGGCCAGGGCGACGGGCGTCGAGGCGATATCGCGATCGCGATGACGCATCCAGGCCGTAAAAACCGGCGACGACGCGCCGGACATCGGCATGGCATCAGCCGCACGGCGGCTGTCGAAGTGTCGCGCGAAGTTGGGCCCGTGATTAACGCCGTTCGCGTCCTCGAAGAACCCGCTGCAGTCATTCGCGTCGGGCACGTCCGGCGCGGGCAAGCGATCGACGGCCAGCTTTGAGTCGCGCGCCTTGCCGAAACAGAACGTGGCCCGTGCGGCCACACCGCCGTCGTCTCGACACAAATCCGCGCCGGCAAACGTGGCCGACTTGCCCTGGCGCAGCACGCTGGGCACTAGCCGCACGCCCGGCCCCGCCGGTGATATGAAGGCCAGCTGGGCACTACGCAGCGGCGCGGTCTCACCCAGATGCGACAGCACCGACTGCAGGCAAAGCGCCGCCGATAGCCCGCCATAAATGGCCCGACCCTGTAGCCAGTCGTCGGGGATAACCAGCTCGGCGGCGCCGTGATCGGCGGCCTGGATCGCAGCCAGCAGCTGCGACAGGGGCGTACGAGAAGAATCGGCGTCGGTCATGCGCTTGGGCCAGAACAAACCATGACCATACGTTAGCGTATTGTCGTCAGCGGTACTACGCCCGACAAGCCGCCAGCATCGCGCCCAGCGCGGCCGGTGAATCACAGAGATGATCCGCGCCGGCGGCGCGCAGTTCGGCCTCGCCGCCGTAGCCATAAGCCACGCCGACCGTGGCCAGCCCGTTGGCCGCCCCACCCTCGATGTCGTAGCGCCGGTCGCCGATCATCAGCGTCTCCCGCGGGCATAGATCTTCTTCGGCCAGCAGATGAGCCAGCAGCTCTTTTTTATCCGTGCGCGTGCCGTCCAGCTCGCTGCCGTAGACCGCCTCGAAGTAGTCCGCCAGGCCAAAGTGTGCCGCGATAGTCTCGGCAAAGCAGGTGGGCTTGGAGGTCGCCACGAACAGGCGCTGGCCAGCCGCCCGGCGCTCGGCCAGCAGCTCGGGGATTCCGTCATAGACCCTATTTTCGTATTGGCCGACGGTCGCGAAACGCTCGCGATAAAGGGCGACCGCCCGTCCGGCCTCATCGGCAGACAACCCGTGATAGTCCGCGAAGCTCTGCTTGAGCGGCGGCCCGATATAGCCGGACAGCGCCCGCCGGTCGGCCACATGAATATCAAAGCCAGCCAGCGCGTAGGCCACGCATCGCGTGATGCCCTCGAACGGATCGGTGAGCGTGCCGTCGAGGTCGAACAAGAGATTTTTCAGCATACCGTGACAGCGTGTAGGCCAGCGCGCCGGCCGGTGAACAGACAGCCGCCGAGAAACGTGCCTTCCAGGGCGTTATAGCCGTGATACCCACCGCCACCAAAGCCGGCCGCCTCGCCCACCGCATACAGACCGGCGATCGGCCGGCCGTGGCCGTCCAGCGCGCGCCCGTCGAGATCGGTATGCAGGCCGCCCAGCGTCTTGCGCGTGAGGATATGCAGCCGCACGGCAATCAGCGGCCCGTGGGCGCTATCCAGAAGCCGGTGCGGCTTGGCGACACGAAACAGCCGATCGCCGGCATAGCCGCGAGCATTGTTGATCGCCGCCAGCTGCGCGTCCTTGGAAAAGCCGTTGGCCAGCTGGCCGTCGCGGTCAGCGATGGTACGACGCAGGCCCTCTGCGGTAATGCGCGTCTCGCCCGTGATCCGATTCATGCCGGCGGCCAGCGCATCGACGTTGTCGGCCACCACGAAGTCTGCGCCTTTGTTCTTAAACGCCTCGACCGGCGGCGGCGCCCCCTTGGACAGGCGGTTGGCCAGCACGCCACGCCACGTGGCGCCGGTCATATCCGGATTCTGCTCCGAGCCGGACAGGGCGAACTCTTTTTCGATGATGGACTGGTCCAGCACGAACCAAGAGTACTCATGCTCTCGCGCACGGATCGCCTGCAGGGTCGCCAGCGTATCGAAACCGGGCAGGCACGGCGCTTCGAAACGTTTGCCGTCGGCGTCCAGCCACAACGACGACGGGCCGGGGATGATACGGATGCCGTGGGCCGGCCAGATCGGGTCCCAGTTGGCAATACCCTCGGTGTAGTGCCACATACGATCGGCGTTGATCACATGCGCCGCGCCGTCACGCGTGGTGATATCGATCATTCGCCCGTCAACGTGGTGGGGCACGCCGGAGAGCATGTGTGCGGGCGGCGTGCCCAGACGCTCACGCGGCCAGGCCGCGCGTACCTTGTCGTGATCGCCGCCGATGCCGCCCGAAGCCACGATCACACAGCCGGCGTGATACGCGAACTCACCGATGGTCTGTCGCGACGAGCGCGCGCCCCGCACAACGCCGTCGTCGACCAGCGTATGCCCGGATACACCCGTCACCGCCCCACCGGCGGTCACCAGTTCATCCACGCGATGACGAAACCGATATTGCACGCGCCCTGAGCGCTCGTGTTCGGCCAGACGCGCGGCAAAGGGTGCGACCACGCCCGGGCCCGTGCCCCAGGTGAGATGGAACCGCGGCACCGAATTGCCATGACCACCGGCGTGGCCGCCGCCGCGCTCGGCCCAACCCACGACAGGAAACCAGCGCATGCCAAGTTGATGCAGCCAGGCGCGCATCGGCCCGGCGGCGAATTCGACAAAGGCCTCAGCCACGGCGCGCGGCCAGGCGTCCTCGGCCCGGTCGAAGGCTGCCGAACCCAGCCAGTCGTTCAGGGCCAGCTCGGGCGAGTCTTTGATCCGCCAGCGCCGCTGTTCGGGAGTGTCGACCATGAACAACCCGCCCAGCGACCAGTGCGCCTGGCCGCCGACGCTGTTGGCGCCCTCCTGCTCGATCAGCCAGACCGTTTTTCCGGCATCGGCCAGCTCACAGGCCGCCACCAGGCCGGCCAGCCCGGCCCCGACGATCAACGCATCACAATCGGCTCGCATGCTCGGCTCGTAGCACCCATCAATTCCACCAACTTAGCGCGCCCGCCGCGCCCCGCCAACGCGTCATTGCTCGTGGGCGATCAGCCAGTCGGCAATCCGCGGCCAGCTGTAACGAGCGGCTGCACCGCCGGTGAGCGCGCCGACGTGGCCACAGGGCAGCTCGTCGAACATCACATCGTGCGAGGCCACCACGTCAGCCAGCCGCCGGGCCGAGCCGGGCGTGGCCTGCTGATCGCTTTGGCCGACGACCGCCAGGATCGGCACGCGTACCGCGGAAAGCCCCACGGCCGCACCGGGCATCGGCAGGCGCCCCGTCGCCAGCGCATTGTCGATCCATAGATGATCGATCACGTCTGCGATGAACCCGCCCGGATAGGCAGCGATGCCCTCGTTTTCGATATGCCCGACCGCGCGGGCGCGTAGTGCGTTTTCTTCATCGTAGGCCGTATCCGGGCTGCCCGAGGCGTCCATCGGCCCCCAACGCAGGGCCAGCTGGCTCATCCAGCCCGGGGCGTGCAGCAACACCGGCGGCAACCGGCCCAGGGTAAGCCCGGTGGCCCGGCGCAGCCGCTGGCCGCGGGCAGCCAGCCGGCGCACCCGCGCGCCCACCGCGCCCTCGTGGTGATAGTCGATGGGCGTGGCGACGAGCACGAGATTGGCCACCAGTTCGGGCGCGCTCATGGCGGCGTGGCACAGCGCGAAATGGCCGCCACCGCCCCAGCCGTGAAGCGACAGGCGCGTGCGCCCGCTGTGCACCCGCACGCGAGCCAGCATTTCCGGCAGTAGCCCGGCGAAATAATCAGCCATGCGGCGCCGATCGAGATTCCGGCCCGGCCGGCCCCAGTCGATCAGGTACAGGTCAAACCCACGCCCGCTAAGATACTGTACGAGGCTGCGCTCGGCGCTCAGGTCATACACGCCAAGCGCCACCGACAGCGGTGGAACGAGGACCAGCGGGGTGCGCGGCGTTTTCTGGGCCGGGCGCGCCTGTCGTGGGTAGTGGCGCAGCGCGACGCCGGCGCGCCGATGGATGACGTCAAAGCGCGTGGCCGTATCGTCGGGCGCGCCCGTACGTTCGACCCAGCCGGCCCAATCGGTGCTATCCACCGGACTCTCACCGGACCGGCCGGTCAGACGACGGGTGGTCTTTAGAACATGCGGCAGAATAGACATCGGCGCTCGCGATCGGTACGTCATCATGATACGACAAGTGCCCGATCGCAGACGCCCTGAGTGATCGCGGCTGCCCTTTCTTATCTCGACAAGCCTATCGATGAGCGACGACCTGCACAGTCATTCCACCGCCTCTGACGGGCGGCTGTCGCCGGCCGAGCTGGTGGCGTATGTACACCAGCGCGGCGTCACGCGCCTGGCGCTGACCGATCACGACACACTAGGCGGCCTGGCCGAGGCGCGAGCGGCCGGCCGGCGATACGGCGTCGACGTGATCAACGGCATCGAACTCTCGGCCGGCTGGCGTAGCCGAACGCTCCATATCGTGGGGCTTGGCATCGACGATACCCACGCAGGGCTCAGGGCTGGCGTCGCCGCGCAACAAGCCGAGCGCGAGCGACGAGCGGCCGCGCTCGTCGAGCGGGTCACGGCCCTGGGGATCACCGATGTAGGCCAGCGAATCGATGCCATGGTCGGCACCGGCCAGGTCACACGGGCCCACTTCGCGCGCCTGATCGTTGCCGAGGGCAAGGCGCATCGGGTCGCCGATGCCTTCAAACGCTATCTGGCACCGGGCCGGCCGGCCCACGTGCGCGCCGAATGGGCCACGCTGGAAGCGGTTATCACCTGGATTCGTGCTGCCGGCGGCATCGCCGTGTTCGCCCACCCCTTCGGCTACGGCTTTACCGGCGCCTGGCGTCGTCGAGCGCTGGCCGCCTTTGTGGCCGCCGGCGGTACGGCGGTCGAAATCTCGACCGGCACCACATCCGTCCAACAAGAGCAGCAAATCGCTCGCGACGCGCGTGAGTGGGGGCTAGCCGGCTCGCTCGGCAGCGACTTCCACGGCCCCGATCAGTTCTGGCTCCCCCCGGGCCGCCTGCGCCCCTTGCCCGAGGATATCCCGTCGGTTGTCGAGCGACTGGCCGGCGGCTAACCGTTGGGATCACTCAGCACCGCGATTTTCTGAATACCGGCTTTCTGCAGTGCGGCCATGGCCTTGCCCACGCGGCCGTAGGCCACGCCTTCGTCGGCCTGGAGCTGGGCCGCCTGATCCGGGCGCTTCGCATGCGCCTGGGTAAGCGCGTCTTTCAACGCCGACAGATCCATACGCTTGTCATCCAGAAAATAAGCCCCGTCGGCATCAATGGTGACGTGCAGGGGATTATCGGCATCCGGCGGTGCCACGGCATCCGTGGCCGGCAGGTTGACCTTGACCGCGGTGGTCGCCGCCGAGGCCGTGACGATAAACATCACCAGCAGCACCAGCATCACATCGACCAGCGGCGTGACGTTCATCTCGGACAGCACGTCGTTGTCGTCGTCGTTATTCGACATCATGGCCATGACAATACCTCTCGCGTTAACGATCAGCCCGTGGGGGTCGACTGGCCGACCGGGGCATGATCGGCGGCCGACGTCTCAGAACGCACCGTGGCCTCGCGCATGCCAAAGCCGCTCTGCTGGCACAGCGCATAGAAGTCCTGGGCGAAATCGTTCATGCGATGCACGCCGGCCTTCATGCGTCGGACCAGAAAGTTGTAGATCAACACTGCCGGTACGGCGACCGCGATACCCAATCCGGTCGCGATCAGCGCGTGGCCCACTGGACCGGCCACGGCTTCGAGCCCGGTGGCCCCGGTCTCGCCGATGCCGACCAGCGCTTCCATGATGCCCCACACCGTACCGAACAGGCCGATGAACGGCGCGGTGCTGCCAAAGCTGGCTAACACCGCCAGCCCGCCTTCCAGCCCGCGGCGTTCCCGCTCGACCTGCTGCTTTAAGGCGCGCTCGAGACGTTCGCCGCGATCAATACGATGCGCCAGATCGCGATTCATGGGCGCGATATCTCGACCGCTGACCACGCCGAACCCGGCACGAGCAATCGCGGCCATCGGCCCGCCGTGCGCGTCGACCACCTGCTCACCGGCGGCGAGATCCTGGGCTTGCCAGAACGCGGTCTGGAAGCGCTTGTCGGCACGCCGGCCGCGCCCGTATTGCACCAGCTTGGCCGCCAGAAGCGCCCACGTGACGACCGACAAGACCACCAATACCCATAGAACCGCGGGCACGACGAGCCAACTCAACTCGGTACTGATCATGAATTAGCGCTCTCAACAGATGGATTGATCAACATAATTAGGCTCCGGGCCTCATTGCAGACCGAACTGATACGCCTTGCGGGCATAACCGGCGATCGGCGTGTTACCGCGGCGCGCGGGCGTGAACGTCGAATCACGCGCGGCGTCGATCGCGGCCTCGTCCAGCGAGCGGTGACCGCTGCTCTTTTCAACCTGAATATCGGTGACGTGCCCGTCGGGCTGCACGACGAATAACAAGGTCACGACGCCTTCATAACCGCGCCGCCGGGCGCGTGCCGGATACGACGGACTGGGGTTATTCCGATTGCCCACACCGCTGGTGCTGGCCGGCGTGACACTCTGGCTCTGGCCCTGCCCGGGGTCGGCCTGTTCTTGTTCGGCGTTTTTGCTGGCAGTACCGCTCGATGTGCGTCCGGCTGAACTGTTCGCCTGAGACTCGGGCTGGGGCTCGGGCTCAGGTTGCGGTTTAGGCTCCGGCTTGGGTTCCGGTTCAGGCTCGGGCTGCGGCTTGGGGTCCGGTTTGGGCTTTGGCTCGGGTTTGGGTTCCGGCTTTGGCTTCGGCTCGGGCTTCGGCTCAGGCTTGGGTTCCGGCTTCGGCTCGGGCGGCTTTTTGGTCTCGGGCTCTTCATCAGCCGGCTCGACCGCGTTGTCATCGATTTTCGGCGTATCGTTCGACGGCGTGGTCTGGGTCTCGGGCTGCGGCGCCTGCAGTGTGATTTCGACGGGCGGCGGGCTGCCGCTGGTCTGGATATCGGCCGGTGTGATGTCCTGCTGGGACAGCAACCACCACAGCCCCAGATGCACGCCGAGCGAGCCGATCACGAGTGCAGCGATCTCCCAGCCTCGCAGGCGGCGCGCGCTATCCACGGGCAATGGTTTTTGAGGCGCGGTATCGCTCATTCGCTTCTTTCAGGGCCTGCATCGGAAAACGCGCGATCGAGACATCAGCTCACCGCGGGGCGGTGCCACATTGTAGCCGTGCGCCGTGAGTTTTTGAGAATGCGTCTCAATTCGGACAAATCAAGACGGGGCAAGTTCCATATGCAGCAGCATCGCTTGCAACGCGGAGTTATTATATAACATTTTAATTGGATACAACACGAAGGTCGAATTGTATCCAATGATCACGGCACGCTAGAAAAGACAACTACATCTTTCATGAGCCGTTTATATGACCGAGCCACGGCGTTATTCGTCACCAACGGCCGGCCTGCCGCCCCAGACTCAGCGCACGCGCGATCGCGCGATCTTCACGCCCGCATACGCGGTCATTCCGAACACCGTGATGCGCGATATCGTCACCAGCCGTCTGCCGGGCTGGCACGACTGCCGTGCCTGGGTGCTGGCACGGCCGCTGACCGGCTTTGCCGAAACGTTCGCCCAGTTGATCGTCGAAATGGCGCCCGGCGGCGCGAGCGATACCCCCGAGCCGGACGCCGGGGCCGAAGCGGTGCTATTTGTTCTATCCGGTGCGCCCACGCTAACGCTCGACGGGGCGACCCACGCGCTCACACCCGGCAGCTATGTCTTCGTCGGCCCGAACAGCGACTGGCAGTTGCATAACACCGAGGCCACACCGGCGCGGCTGCAGTGGGTTCGCAAGCGCTATGAACCGGCACCGGGTTGGCCGGCTCCGGGCAGCTTTGTCAGCCACGATCAAGACGTGGTGGCCGAGTCCATGCCCGACTGCGACGGCGTCTGGGCCACCAGCCGGTTCGTCGGCGCAGAAGACCTGTCGCACGACATGCACGTTAATATCGTGACGTTTCAGCCCGGCGGCGTGATTCCGTTTTCCGAAACCCACGTCATGGAACACGGGATATACGTGCTCGAAGGTCGAGCCTTATACCAGCTTAACGACGACTGGGTAGAGGTCGAGGCTGGTGACTTTCTCTGGCTCCGGGCCTTTTGCCCGCAGGCTTGTTATGCCGCCGGGCCCGGGCCGTTTCGCTACCTGCTCTACAAGGACGTCAATCGTCACCCGCGGCTTTCGTTGGGCCCGTCATGAGTGCGGCCACGCGCCACGACACCGCTGAAACGCCAATCGACCAGCAGATTCGACGCGATATCGCCGAGGCGATTTACGAACAGCGAATGGCGCCGGGCACCCGTTTGTCCGAAACCGGCCTGGGCGATATCTACGGCGTGAGCCGCACGGTCGTGCGCAAGGCCCTGTTTCATCTGGCGGCCGATAAACTGGTGGATATCCGTCCCAATCGGGGAGCGGTGGTCTGGCAGCCCAGCCCGGCCGAGGCCCACGAAGTATTCGCAGCGCGCCGCCTGCTCGAGTCCACGCTGCTGGCCGACACGCTGGCAGGGTTGGACAGCACCGGTCATGCCCGCCTCGTCGAACGTCTTCAGACCTGCCTGAACGACGACCGGGCCGCACACGCAGCCCATGACCGACAAGCCATGATTCGGGCCTCCGGGGACTTCCATCGCCGGCTGGCTGAACCGGCCGGCAACAGCGTTCTACTGGAATTTCTCGACGAATTGATCGGGCGCTCTTCGCTGATCATCGCGCTGTTCGAGACACGCGAGGCCGGGCCCTGCGCCGAAGCCGATCACGAGCGCCTTCTGGCGATCATCGAGCGCGGCGATATCGGCGAAGCGCAGGCCGAGCTGGCCGCGCATCTCGAGGACTGCGAAGAACGCTTGAACCTTTCGGCCGCCGAGACCGCCTCCCCATCGCTTTCAGACCTGCTCGGCCGCACCCGCCGAGCTTGACCTTCATCCATGGATATCCGTATGAACGATTACCCCCGCGACATGATCGGCTACGGCGCCCAGCCGCCGGCCGCCGCCTGGCCCGGCGGCGCACGCCTGGCACTGCAATTCGTCATCAACTACGAAGAGGGGGCCGAGAACAACATCCTGCACGGCGACGCGGCCTCGGAAAGCTTTCTTTCCGAGATGGTGGGCACCGACGCCCGCCCCGGCGTGCGCCACATGAGCATGGAGTGGCTCTATGAATACGGCAGCCGGGCCGGCGTCTGGCGTCTGCTGCGGCTGTTCAGGCAGCGCAACCTGACCGCCACCGTGTTCGCCGTGGGCATGGCCGCCGAGCGCCACCCGGATGCCGTTCGCGCCCTGGCCGATGCCGGCTTCGAGATCGCCTGTCACGGCTGGCGCTGGATCGACTATCAGTACGTCGACGAGGCGACCGAGCGCGCGCATATCGACAAGGCCGTGGCGGCCATCGAAGATGCAACCGGCATCACGCCCGTCGGCTGGTATACCGGGCGCTGCGGGCCCAATACGCGGCGTCTCGTGGCCGAGCACGGCGGATTTGTCTACGACGCCGATTCTTACGCCGACGACCTGCCCTACTGGGAACACGTGCCGGGCGTGGCCGAGCCGCAGCTGATCGTGCCCTACACGCTGGATACCAACGACATGCGCTTCGTGGCGCCCCAGGGCTTCAACTCCGGCGAACAGTTCTTCACCTATCTCAAAGACGCCTTCGACATGCTCTACGCCGAAGGTGCGACCGCGCCCAAGATGCTGTCGGTGGGCCTGCACTGTCGTATCGCCGGGCGCCCGGCGCGCGCGGCGGCCGTCGCGCGCTTTCTCGATTACGTCGCCGGCTTTGACGACGTGTGGGTCACCACCCGCGAAGCGATCGCCCGGCACTGGCGCGACGTGCATCCGTATCAATCAGCCGACTGAGAATCGGCATCGGAGGAGACCCATGGCCAACGTACAAAACCAACACGGCCAACCTATTCATCTCGTCGCCGAGCCCCTGACCGCCGCAGGCTTTGCACCGTTCGGCGATGTCATCGAGGCCGGCGGCGACTCCCGCCCGATCAATCAGGGCAAGGGGCGACGTTTTCCGGATTTAGCCCAGCTGGATCTCGACGCCGAGGGCGGCCACGCCGCGGTGAGTATCGTGACCTGCGTCGCCGAAGCCCGCCCCGTCCCACTACGGGTCATGGAGCGTCATCCGCTGGGCACCCAGGTGTTCATGCCGTTGAACGGCCAGCGTTATCTAGTGGTCGTGGCGCCCGCTGGCCAGGCCCCGGGCGTATCGGATTTTCGGGCATTCGTCGCTGACGGCCACCAGGGCATCAATTATCACCGCGGGGTATGGCATCACCCGATGATCGCGCTGGACGCCGACTGTGCGTTCGTCGAGGTGCACCGCGGCGGGCCGGGGGCCAACTGCGACGAAACCCCGATCCACGCCAACGTGATGCTCGACTTTGGCGACGGGTGGCCCCGATGAGTGGCGCCTCGAACCCAGCCGCCGCCCCGGCCGCGCGCGCCCAAGCGACATCGGCCGGTTTTCCGAGCCCGCGCCTGTACAACCGTGATCTGGCGCCCGTCACCGACAAGCAGCGCCCCTGGGGCGCGTATCACGTATTCACGCTGTGGGCCAACGACGTACACAGCCTGGGCAACTACACGTTTGCTATCGGCCTGTTCGCGCTCGGTCTCGGCGCCTGGCAGATTCTGCTCACGTTCGCCATTGGCGCGCTCATTCTGTTCGGCATGCTCACGCTCTCGGGCTTTGTCGGCGAGCGCACCGGCGTGCCGTTTCCGGTGGTCAGCCGCATCGCCTTCGGCATCCGCGGGGGGCGCGTGCCGGCCATCGCGCGTGGCGTGATCGCGATTGTCTGGTTCGGTATTCAGACCTATCTGGCGGCCTCGGTGCTGGGCGTGTTGTTGACCACGCTCTTCCCTGCGCTGGCAGCGCTGGACAACACGATCCTGCTGGGTCTGTCATTACTGGGCTGGCTGTCGTTCGCCCTCTTGTGGATCGCCCAGGTGGTGATCGTCAGCTACGGCATGGCCATGGTGCGCCGCTATGTGGCTTTCGCCGGGCCGGTGATTCTGGTCACCATGCTGGCGCTGGCGGGCTGGGTGCTCGTGCGGGCGGATTTCAACATCGCCTGGTCGGTCGATGCGCCGCTGACCGGTGCGGCCATGTGGCAGAAGATTCTCGCCGGTGCGGGCCTGTGGGTGGTCATTTACGGGACGTTCGCACTCAACGTCTGTGATTTCACCCGCTGCGCGCGGGATCGACGCGCGATTGTCGTGGGCAATCTCGTCGGCATCCCGATCAACATGCTGGTCTTCGCGGCGATCGTGATCGTGCTGGCCGGCGCCCAGTTTCATATCAACGGCCAGATCATCGCCAGCCCCGCCGATATCGTGCGCTCGATTCCCGAGCCAGGCTGGCGCGTGGCGGCCTCGCTGGCGCTGATCGTGCTGACCATCGCCGTGAATCTGGTCGCCAATTTCGTTGCCCCGATCTACATGCTCGCGGATCTCGCGCCGAAAGTGCTGAACTTCCAGCGAGCCGGATTGCTCAGCGCGCTGCTTGGCGTCGTGATCCTGCCGTGGAACCTCTACAACAGCCCGCTGGTCATCGAGTATTTCCTTGGCGGCCTAGGGGCGGTGCTCGGCCCGTTCTTCGGCTTGATCATGACCGACTACTGGCTCGTGCGCCGCCAGCGCGTCAACGTGCCCGATCTGTACAGCGAGGCCGCCAGCGGCGATTACTACTACCGCGCCGGCATCAATCGCCGCGCGTTCGCCGCACTCGTGCCGGCCGCGATCGTAGCGGTGCTCGTCAGCCTGCTGCCGATCTTCCAAGCCGTGGCCGGCTTCTCCTGGTTCATTGGCGCGATTCTGGCCGGCCTGCTGTATCGCGTCATGACACCCAACGATCTAAAGGCGGCCGACGTGTCGGGCGAAGCCATCTCGCGCCCGGCGGTCTGATTTTTCCAAGCGGACATTATTGTCATGCGAATACTTGTAGCCAACGTCAACACGACCGAATCGATGACCCGCGCGATCGCCGACCAGGCCCGTCGCGTCGCCCTGCCCGACACCGAGATCATCCCGATCACCCCGATCTTTGGCGCCGACTCGGTCGAGGGTAATTACGAAAGTTATGTTGCGGCGGTCGCCGTCATGGAAAGTATCCGCGCCTACAAGGGCGAATACGACGCCATCGTGCAGGCCGGCTACGGCGAACACGGCCGCGAGGGCCTGCAGGAGCTGTTCGATGTGCCCGTCGTGGATATCACCGAAGCAGCGGCCGCCACGGCGATGTTCGTGGGCCACAAGTATTCGGTGGTCACTACGCTGGATCGTGCCGTGCCGATGATTGAGGACCGCCTGAAGCTCGCCGGGCTGTTCGAACGTTGTGCCTCGGTGCACGCCAGCGGCCTCGCGGTACTGGAGCTCGAGCGCGACCCGGAGGCGGCCATCGACATCATCGTGGAGAAAGCCGCGCATGCGGTCGAGCACGACCGCGCCGAGGCGATATGCCTCGGCTGTGGCGGCATGTCGGGGCTCACCGCACGGGTAATCGAGCGCACCGGCGTGCCGGTCATCGACGGTGTGTCGGCCGCGGTCAAACTGGCAGAGAGCCTGGTGACACAGGGGCTTACGACCTCGAAGATCCGCACCTACGCGCCGCCGCGGCCCAAGCATTTCAAGAACTGGCCGCCCAATCGATAAAACGATATTAATGGTCGGGGCAACAGGATTCGAACCTGTGACCTTCTGCTCCCAAAGCAGACGCGCTACCAGGCTGCGCTATGCCCCGACGAGGCGCTTAGTGTATCGGGATTGTCCCGTCATGGGGAAGATCTCGTTAGGGCGAAGATTTCACGTCGGGGCTCGCAGCGCTTGGTGCGTCAGGTCGGGGATGCGCGCCAGCGGTCTGAATTGTCGCCTTGCGGAGCGCGTGCGAAAATCGCTGCCCGTATTGTCCTTATAGTGTTGCACGCCGCCTATGTCCGCTCGGCTGATCGATGGGAAACAAATCGCCTCCGACCACCGCCAAGCGGTAAAACAGGCGATCGACGATCGCCGAGAGCGCGGCCAGCGAGCGCCGGGCCTGGCGGTCATTCTAGTCGGCGAGGACCCGGCCTCGCAGGTTTACGTCGGCAAGAAGATTCAGGCCTGCGAGAACGTGGGCCTGGTCTCACGGGCCGATTATCCGGCCTCGGACATCAGCCAGGACGCGCTACTTGAACTCATCGACGGGTATAACGCCGACGATGCCATCGACGGTATTCTGGTCCAGTTGCCGTTGCCGGCGCACATCAACGCCAGCGCGGTACTGGAGCGGATCCGCCCCGATAAGGATGTCGACGGCTTTCATCCCTATAACGTAGGGCGGCTGGCACAGCGTGTGCCGTTGCTGCGCGCATGTACGCCGCTGGGCATCATCCGCCTGCTGGAGGCCGTGGACGAGCCGTTTCGCGGGCGCCAGGCCGTGGTGGTCGGGGCCTCGAACATCGTGGGCCGGCCCATGGCGCTGGAGTTTCTACTCAAGGGGGCAACGACTACGGTGTGTCACCGCTTTACCGAAGACCTGGCCGGCGAGGTCGCACGCGCCGATATCCTGGTAGTGGGCGTGGGCAAACCGGGGTTGATTCAGGGCGAGTGGATCAAGCCCGGCGCCACCGTCATCGACGTGGGCATGAACCGGCTGGAATCCGGCAAGCTGGTCGGCGATGTGGCTTTCGAAGCGGCCGCCGAGCGCGCAGCGTGGATTACGCCCGTGCCGGGCGGCGTGGGGCCCATGACCGTGGCCATGTTGATGGCCAACACCCTGCGCGCCGCCGAGCTACGTGAAGCCAGCCCTACGCCGATTGCCCCTACGGCGTAACTCGATCGTGAGCCTGGCCTCGCGGGTGGCGCGCTACCCGCGGCGCCATTTCGTTCCGTCGGCGGTATCTTCGAGCGTGATGCCCGCGCCGGTCAGTTCGTCCCGGATTGCATCGGCTGCGGCGAAGTCTTTGTTGGCCCGGGCCTCGCGGCGGGCGGCCAGCATCGACTCGATACGCTCGGCCGAGAGATCACCCTCGGCCGCGCCCCCGCCTTGCAGAAACGTCTCGGGCGTCTGACCGAGCAGGCCGATCGTCCGGCCAAGCTCGCGTATGAGCGCAGCCAGCGCGGCGGCCTCGCCGGCGGTGTCGCAGCGGTTGGCACGCCGGGCTAGATCAAACAACACGGCGATAGCGGCCGGTGTATTGAGATCGTCGTGCATGGCCGCAAAAAACCGCTCGCGATCGGATGCTAGCGTGCTCGTGTCCGCGTTAGCGTCGTCCGGCGCATCGCGCAGCGTCGTGTAGAGGCGCGACAGCGCGTTGACCGCGGCATCCATGGCCGGTCCGTTATAGGCCAATGGGCTGCGATAGTGGGTCGATAGCACGAAATAGCGCACGCTTTCGGCGTCGTAATCGGCCAGCACGTCGCGCACGGTCAGAAAATTGCCCAGCGACTTCGACATCTTCTCGTCATCGACGGTGACAAAGCCGTTGTGCATCCACAAACCGACGTAGGGCTTGCCGGTGGCGGCCTCGCTCTGCGCGATCTCGTTTTCGTGATGCGGAAACTGTAGATCCAGCCCGCCGCCGTGGATATCGAAGGTGTCGCCCAGGCAGCAGGTCGACATGGCCGAGCACTCGATATGCCAGCCGGGGCGGCCCGGCCCCCACGGCGAATCCCAGGCCGGCTCGCCGTCTTTGGCCGGCTTCCAGAGCACAAAATCCAGCGGATCGTCCTTGGATTCATTGACGGCAATACGCGCGCCCGAGCGCAGCTCGGCCGTATCACGCCCCGACAACGCCCCGTAGCGCGCGAACGTCGAGACGTCGTAATACACGTCGCCGTTGTCGCCGACGTAGGCCGCGCCCTTGTCGATCAGCGTCGAAATCATCGCGATGATGTCGTCGATGTGGGCCGTGGCCCGCGGCTCGACGTCGGGTGCGGTCAGCCCGAGCGCGGCTTCATCCTCGCTCATCGCATGGGTGAAACGTGTCGCGATTTCGTCGGCGTCGACCCCGCTTTCGGCCGCGCGATTGATGATCTTGTCGTCAATATCGGTGACGTTACGCACGTAGCGCACCTGCCAGCCCTGTGCGCGCAGGAACCGCGTGAACATGTCGAAGACGATCAGAAACCGGGCGTGGCCCAAATGACAGTAGTCGTAGACCGTGATGCCGCAGACATACAGCCGTACCACGCCGGGCTCGAGGGTGGTGAGCGGCTCGCGGGCGCGCGTTAGGCTGTTGTAGAGATGCAGCATCGGCGGGTATGGCTCGGGTAGCTCGAATCAGCCCGTTAGTCTACCGCGCCGGGCAACGCATCCGCAGCCGACGCCCGGTATCAGCCTGGGTCGAAATGGTCCCAGCCGGGCGGCCCCAGGGTGTCGGGCGCGACCGTTCGGCCCAACCGGTCCAGACAGACCAGCCCCGGCTCGGCCACGATCTCGCCGACCACGGTGAGCGCGCAGCCCAGCGCATCACGCAGGGCATCCACCTGATCCGGCGCAGCGGCGATACACAGCTCATAGTCGTCGCCACCAGCCGCCTGCCAGCGCCGAAACGTCGCCGCGTCGGGCGCGACATCGGCCAATGCGTCGGCCGCCGGCAACAGATCGATATCGACCCGGGCACCGACGCCCGAGGCCGCCAGGATATGCCCGAGATCGGCCAGAAACCCGTCAGAGATATCCACGGCCGCGTGCGCACGCCCGGCCAGCGCAGAGCCGCGACGTAGCGGCGGCCGATTCAGGCGCGCGACGAGGGCGTCGATGGTGGCGTCATGGGCGTGGCGACGCGCCCAGAGATCTAGACCCGCCGCGGCATCGCCCAGCGTACCGGTCACCAGAATCACGTCGCCGATACGTGCCCCGCTTCGACGCACGGCCCGGCCGGCCGGTACCTGGCCGATCGCGGTCACGCTGATCATCAGACACTCGGCGCGGGTGGTGTCCCCACCGACGATATCGATCGGCTGTTCGCCGGGACACGCAGAACAGGCCGTCAGCAGGCCGTCTACAAAAGCGCCGCACCATGCCGCGTCGAGCGTCGGCGCGGCCAATGCGACCGTCAGCCACGCCGGCGCCGCCCCCATGGCTGCGATATCACTCAGGTTGACGGCTGCCGCCTTGTAACCGATATCGAAGGCCGTGGCGTCCACCGGAAAGTGGCGGCCGGCGATCAGCGTATCGGTGGTCACGGCCAGCTCGGTGCCGGCCGGCGGGGCCAATACTGCACCGTCGTCGCCGATGCCCAACCGGGTGTCGGCCCGCGTCGTTTTAAGACGCCGGCGCAGATGATCGACCAGCTCGAACTCGCGCACGGCGGAAAGCGGCGCTCAGGCGCCGGGGCCTCTGCGGCTCCGTGCCATCTCATCGCCTCGAAGATCCCGCGCCACGGCGTCCATCACGCCGTTGACGAAGCGATGGCCGTCGGTGGCGCCAAAGATCTTGGCTAGATTGGTGGCCTCGTTGATCACCGCGGCAAACGGAATTTCCGGGCACTCGCGCAGCTCGTAGCTCGCCAGCAGCAGGATGGCGTATTCCACCGGGTCCAGCTGCACGGCCGGGCGCGACAGGTGGGTATCAAAGGCCTGCTCGAGGCCGGCCACGTCGTGGACCACGCCGCGAATCAGCATCTCGAAGTACGCCCGATCCAGATCGCGTAGTCGACCGGCGGTGGCGAACTGGATGATCAGCTCGCCGATCTCGGTTCCCGACATTCGCCATTGATAGATGGCCTGCACGGCGGCCATACGTGCCCGGATACGCCCACCGCCCGGCATCTTGGGCGGCAAGGCCGGCAGCCCGTCGGCGCTGACACCTTGGCCTTCACCGACCTCCTCTTCGTCGGGCGGCGGGGCCTGCGCCGCAGCGATCTCGGCCGCCTGCGCGTTCGCTCCGGAGTCGGCCTCGGGCGCCTGAGCAGTCTGGTCTTTGGCCGCGTCGCCGGCGTCGTGTTTATCGTGCTCGTCTTCGTCGGCGGCGTCGCCCAGCGACTGATTGCGAATGGGCATTGGTTACTCGTCGCCTTCAATCTGGCGAAGCAGCGTGATCATCTCCACGACCGCGCTGGCTGATTCGGCGCCCTTGTTGTGCTCTTCGTCCGGCTGGGCACGGGCATCGGCCTGTTCGGCGTTGTCCGCCGTAATCACCCCAAAGCCCACGGGCAAGCCGTATTCGAGCATGGCGGCGGTCAGACCCTTCGAGCATTCACCGGCCACGTAGTCAAAATGCGGCGTGTCGCCGCGAATCACGCAGCCCAGCGCCACGATGCCGTCGTAATCGCCGGATTCGGCCAGTCGGTCAACGGCCAGCGGAATCTCGAAGGCGCCCGGCACCTTGACCACTGTGATGTCGTCATCATCCACGCCGCAATCGGTCAGCACGTCGGCCGCGCCCTCGATCAGACGATCGACGATCTCATCGTTCCAGCGGGTGGCGACGACGGCGATACGAAGGCCTTCGCCGTCGAAATCTCCTTGAAGAGTCTGCATGGCTAGTTCCGATTGGACGGCGTCGCATTATCGCATGGTTGGCGGCTATTCGTAGCCGGCGATGCGGGCCAGATAACGCGCGACGAGATCCACTTCGATATTGACGTGGTCGCCGATGCGCCGCTCGCCCAGCGTGGTGTGGCTCATGGTGTGCGGGATGATATTGACCCCAAAGCGCCGACCGTCCACCTCGTTGATCGTGAGGCTGATGCCGTCCACGGCGATCGAGCCTTTCGAGGCCAGATAGCGGGCCAAGCGCTTGGGCACCGAAAAACTCAGGCGCCAAGACCGGGCGTCGGCGTGCAGCTCTTCGACCACACCCAAGCCATCGACGTGGCCGGCGACCATATGGCCGCCCAGAGGATCGCCGGCTTTGAGCGGCGGTTCCAGGTTCACCCGAGTGCCAACGCTGAACGCACCCAGCGTGGTCAGCTTCAGCGTTTCTTTGGACACGTCGGCGGCAAAACGCGTGCCGTCAATCTCGGTGGCGGTCAGACAGACGCCAGAGATGGCCACGCTGTCGCCCACCGCGATGCCGCCCAGATCCGTGTCGCCACAATCGATGATGAGCCGGGTATCACCGTCGCGCGCCTGCTGCTCGACGATGTCGCCCATGCCCTGTATCAGTCCGGTAAACATCGGCTATTGATCCTTTACGGGGCGCGCGGTGATCTTGAGATCCGCACCAACGGGTTCGGCGTTATCGAAAACAAGGCGCGTGGCATCGTCTAGGCCAACCGCGCCGGCCAGCGACATCAGGCCGCGGCCGGTATCGCCGATCAGCTGTGGCGCCATATAGATGATGTACTCATCAACCAGGCCGGCCTGGGTCAGCGCACCGGCCAGCGTGGGCCCGGCCTCAACCAGCACGTCGTTGATCTCACGCTCGGCCAGCACGCCGAGTACGCGCGCCAGGTCCAGGCCGGTCGAGTCGCCGCCGACACGTGCAACCCGCGCGCCGGCCTCTTCCAACGCCCCGGTTTTATCTTCGTCGTCGCTGGCAGTGAACACGAGTGTCTCGCCCGACTGACAGAACATCTTGGCATCGGTGGCCATCGCCAGCTGTGAGTCCAGCACCACGCGCAGCGGCTGGTCCCACTCGCCGGGCAAGCGCACGGTCAGAGACGGATCATCAGCTACGCAGGTACCGCGCCCGATCATCACCGCGCCGGACTCGGCGCGCAGCCGGTGCACGTCTTCGCGCGCGGGTTCGCCAGTGATCCACTGGCTGGTGCCGTCGGCGGCGGCCGTACGGCCGTCCAAACTCATGGCCAGCTTGACCCGCACGCGTGGGCGATACGATGTCATGCGCTGGTTGAAGCCGGCGTTGAGCGCGGCACAACGCTCGCCCAGCACGCCGGTGATCACGTCGATACCGGCCGCGCGCAGCGCATCAATACCCTGCCCGTCAACGCTGGGGTTGGGGTCCTGGGCGCCGACCACGACCCGCTCGATGCCGGCCTCGATCAGCGCCTGGGTGCACGGCGGGGTACGCCCGGTGTGTGCACAAGGCTCAAGCGTGACGTAGGCCGTCGCACCTTTGACGTCAAAACCACGCGCTTCGGCGTCAGCCAAGGCGTTGCGCTCTGCGTGCGGCTCACCGGCCCGGGCATGCCAGCCGTCGCCGATAATGCGGGTGCCGGCCAAAATCACACAGCCGACGCGCGGATTGGGCTTGGCGGTATACCAGCCGCGACGCGCCAGCTCGATCGCGCGCTGCATGTACATCTCGTGCACTCGAATCCGCACGTCGTCCGCACTCATGAAGTTTCCTTGCCAAGATCGATGAGCGGCAGCTGGGCGCTGTCGCGATTCGGAGTTGACTCGAGCCGCTCGATTTCTTCGCGAAACGCCTGCACATCTTCAAAGCGACGATACACCGATGCAAAGCGTACGTAAGCGACCTGGTCCAGCCCCCGCAGCTCTTCCATCACCCACTCGCCGAGCCGGCGCGATGGCACATCGCGCTCACCCTCGTGATGCATTTGCTGCTGGATGTGGCTGATGGCGGTTTCGACCGCGTCCGGGCCGACCGGGCGCTTATACAGCGCCCGTGTGATACCGCGCCGGAGCTTGTCCACGTCGAACGGCTCAGGCGTGCCGTCGGTCTTGATGATACGCGGCAGAAACAGCTCGGCCGTCTCGAAGGTGGTGTAACGCGCCCGACAGCTCGGGCACTCTCGCCGCCGACGCACCTGGCTGCCTTCGGCGGCTAGGCGCGAATCCACGACGCGGGTCGTTCGCTCGTGACAGAACGGGCAATACATCGCCGCGGTCTTGCGGAGCGGGCGTTAGGCCGCGCCGCGCTGGCTTTCGCGATAGACCGGGTGGGCCCGGCACAGCTCGGAAACCGCGCTGCGTACCCGCGCAATCTCGCCGTCGATATCGCCCTGCTGCGCCACCACGTCAACGATATCGCAGATATGGGTCGCGACCTGGCGCATATCGGCCTCGTTGAAACCGCGCGTGGTAGCCGCCGGCGTGCCAATACGCAGGCCAGAGGTCACAAACGGCGAGCGCGGATCACCTGGCACGGCGTTCTTGTTGGCCGTGATATGGGCCTGGCCGAGATAGGCCTCGATATCCTTGCCGGTCACGTCCTGTTTGACCAGACTCACCAGCATCAGATGGTTGTCCGTACCGCCGGAGACCACATCCAGCCCGCGCTCGACGAAGATCTCGGCCATGGCCTGGGCGTTGGCCACGATCTGGCGCGTATAGGCCTTGAAATCACTTTCCAGTGCTTCCTTGAACGCTACGGCCTTGCCCGCGATGACGTGCATGAGCGGACCGCCTTGGGTGCCCGGGAACACCGCCGAGTTCAGCTTCTTGTAAAGCTTTTCATCCCCGCAGTTCGACAGCATCAAGCCGCCGCGCGGCCCGCGCAGGGTCTTGTGCGTGGTGGTGGTTACCACATGCGCATGCGGCACCGGGCTTGGGTACTCGTCCGTCGCCACCAGTCCGGCCACGTGAGCCATGTCAACCAACAGATAGGCCCCTACCGAGTCGGCGATCTCTCGCATCCGTGCCCAATCGATATGCCGCGAGTAGGCCGAAAAGCCGCCGATCAGCAGCTTGGGCTGGTGCTCGTCGGCCAGACGCTGGATCTGGTCGTAGTCAAGCTGCCCGGTCGCCTCGTCCAGGCCGTACTGTACGGCGTTGAAGTTTTTGCCCGAAAAGTTGGGCGCGGCCCCGTGAGTCAGGTGCCCGCCGGCATCCAGGCTCATCCCTAGAATCGTGTCGCCCGGTTTGACCAGTGCTAAAAAGACCGCTGCGTTGGCCTGGGCGCCGGAATGCGGCTGAACATTGGCAAAGTCACAGCCAAAGAGCTCACAAGCCCGATCGATGGCCAGCTGCTCGGCCACGTCGACGTATTCACAGCCGCCGTAGAAGCGCTTGCCGGGGTAACCCTCAGCGTACTTGTTCGTCAGCAAACTCCCCTGGGCTTCCATGACCCGCGGGCTGGTGTAGTTCTCCGAGGCGATCAGCTCGATGTGATCCTCTTGGCGCTGATCTTCATCGGCCATCGCGGCCGCCAGTTCGGGATCGAAATCGGCGATACGCTGGGAGGCATCGAACATCAGCAACTCCTGGTCGAACGTCTTTAAGACATGCACGTGGCAGTGACCCGATCGGATCGTGTCAACGCCGCGCGCGAGTATGAATTTTGGACGCGCAGTATAACGCACCGCCCGACCACGATAAGCCCGTCGTGCAGCCCGGGCAAAAAAAAGCCGGATCGGTACGAGACCGATCCGGCTTTGGTCAGGCTCGGGGCGACGTCCTCATGCCCCGTCGGAGCCGATCAGTTCATCGAGTCTTGGGTACTGTCGGTGTCCTCATCGACGTCTTGGCTGTTGTCCATGACCGGATCGTCCGGGCTGCCGATCGTGATGATCGGGCCGAACACCGGCAGACCGTCGCCAATGACCAGCGCGGTATCGGCCGAGTTATCGGTCGGCGACAGCTGATCGACGACAAAGCGCAACTGATTGTCGTTCAGATCGTTATTGTTGTCGTCATTGCCGTTGTCGTTACCGTTATCGCCGCCGTTGTCGTTACCCATGTCCGGGCCGTTGTCCAGATTGACGTTCTGGTCATCCGAACAGGCGGTGAGCGTCAGCGCTAGCGCCAGTGCCACCAGCGCAAGCTGGGAGCGACGACGCAGACCGCCGACCGATACCAGACCCAGCAGCGCCAGCAGCGCCCCGCCGGCCAGCATCGGCTGGCTGACGATTTGCTTGATGGCACTCATCGCGACTTCACCAATGCCCGGTAGATCGGCACGCAGGAAGTAGGTCGCATCGTCACCGTCGGCAATGGATACACCCGCGCCGTCCTGGAAAGACACCGTGAAATGCGTGCCATCGTCGGCCACATCACCTTCGCCCACGGCCATGTCGCCATCATCGAACATGCCGTTGTTGTTGCTGTCGGCGTAAGCCACCAGATCCGCACCGGCAAAATCAACGCCGCTGGGCTGGCTGTCATCACGTTGGATGTAGCCGGAGAAGTGGCCCAAGTTGACCGCATCGCCAGTGTCGTTGGACACCGTGAAGGCGGCCGCTGTGACAATACCGGCCGAGCCATCGCTGGCATCGACGTTATCCAGATCGACGGAGGTGACGTTCAACACAGGATTACCGGCCAGCTCGAAGGCGCCGACATCACAGTCGTTGTCGCTGTCGTCAGTCAGGTCGACCGGACGCTCGGCGCCACGCTGATCGGTGGCGCCGCAATCGTCGGTCATGTCGATGGCGCACTGTCGGCCAAGAGCGGAACTGTAGCCGTCGGGCCACCATAGGTGCGATACATGCCGTTGAAGCCGGCATCGCCCACCAGATTGCCGTCGTCGGCGCTGACCATTACGTTATCGTCGGTCGTGCTGTCGTTGCCCGACAACAGCGAGTTCGACACGTCCATGTCCGCGCCGCCGCTGGCCAGGCCCGCGCCATCGTTGTTGGCGACGGTGACATAGGACAGGCTCACGCCGTTGGCGCTCGTCTCGCCGTCCTGATACACGCCCGCACCGCGATCGGCCGAGTTGTTGGCCACCGTAGACGTGCTGACGTCGAGCGTGCCGGGGCCGGAGTTCCACAAGCCGCCGCCTTCGACCGCCTGGTTATAGCCCACGCTGGTGTTGTCGATGCTCGCCGTGCCCGCAGCACCGATATGCAGACCACCGCCATTGCCGGGATTGTTGCCGGCGTCGTTGCCCAGATCGCTGCTCGTGCCACCCAGGGTGACTCTTTCCAGCGTCAAGTCGGCGCCTGCGTTCTCGATGCCGCCACCGGCACGATTGGCCGAGTTGGCTTCAATACGGCTGTTCGAGATCGTTGCCGTCACGCCGGGGCTCAGCAGTACGCCGCCGCCCGAACCGGAGGTGCCGGAGGCCGTGTTGTTGGCGATACGCGTGTTCGTGACGCTCAGCGTGCCGGAGTCGTCGCCTTCCATTGATGCGGTTTCGGCGTAAATGGCACCACCGCCCTGGGTGGCATCGTCGCCGTCGGCTTCGTTGTCGACCAAGGAAGCGCCGTCGATGGACATCTCGCCCTGGTTGTTCCAGAACGCGCCGCCTTCGGTGGCGTCGTTACCGGAATACACACCGCCCAAGACGTCAACGTCGCCGTCACCCGTGACGTGCAGTACGCCGCCGTTACCCGGGTTGTCGCCCGCGTCGTTGTCGTTGGCAGACACGTTATCAAGCGTGGTGCTTGTGCCGGCCAATACTTCGAACGCGCCGCCGGCACGCTGTGCGCTGTTACCGGTAAAGCGGGAGTTACTAACCGACAGCTCGGTATTGGCATTGGCCAGAATGGCGCCGCCCGAGGCAGAACTCGTCTCGTCGTCGTCATCGCCAGCCGTGTTGTTCACGAAACGCGAGTCTTCGACTTCGACACTGCCGGCTTCGACGTAGATGGCGCCGCCGCCGTTGTCCGCGGCCGCGCCGTCGGTCTGGTTGTTCGAGAACGTTGCGTTCACAACACGCGTGGTGCCCTGGTTGTTCCATAGCGCGCCGCCTTCGGTGGCGCTGTTGCTATCGAACGTGCCGCCATTGACGGCGATATCGCCCGTGCCGGTTACATGCAGCACGCCGCCATTACCCGGGTTGGCGCCGGCATCGTTGCCGGAGAAATCCACGTCGTTCAGCGTGACACGGACGTTATCGCCTGCGTCATCGTCTGAGTCGTCGTCATCCATATCGGTGCTGGAAGCATCTTCGATGGCGCCGCCGGCACGATCGGCCGTATTGTCGCGCATCGAGCCGCCGTTCACGGTCAAAAGACCACCGTCATCGTTGAGAATCGCGCCGCCGGAGCGATCATCGGCGCTGGCAGCGCCCCCTGCGGTCTGGCCGTTGACCAGATTCAGGCCGTTGAGGGTGAGATTGCCCTGGTTGGTCAGGATACGGCTCATCGAGTTGGCATCGATGGTGACGTTGTCATCGTCACCGCTACCGATGACCAATGTAGAACCGGCTGCCACGGTGGGTAGCGCGGTGCCCGACAGTGTGATGGTCTGGCCGCTTACACCGTCGGCGAAAACAATCGTGTCGGAGTTATTGTCGCCGGCCTGACAGCCGTTGGTCATCGTATTGCTGTTCGCCGCAAGGATCGCCGAACGCAGCGTGCAACCATCCGTGGCGCTGTCGCTGTTGGAATCTACGGTGATCTGGGCCGCGAACGCGGCCGGTGTTGCCAGCACGGCGGTGCCGGTAATGGCAGCGCGAACCGCGCGTCGCAGGCGATTCGGGCTTTCAAACGAGCTCTTCATCGTTATCCCCTTTGCGTTGACGCGAAGGTCGCGTCTCCCTCGACCGCGCGTTGCGGTCGCGAATCAATTAGTTACGGGATAACGTCACGCTTTGTCAAAACAAGCGTCATAAAAAAAACGGGGGCGACTCTGGCCCCCGTCTTTCTGCGATGAGAAATCAATTACAAACAACAACTAACGACGAACACGCCGTGTGTCGGGACTAGCCAGCCGAGTCGTCTGCCTTGGGCTGCGCGCGTAGCCGGATGCCCAACTCGCGCAGCTGCGCGGCATCGGCCTGTCCGGGGGCCCCGGTTAGCAGATCGGTCGCGGTTTGGGTCTTGGGAAACGCTATGACTTCTCGAATCGAGTCGGCACCGGCCATCAGCATGAGCAACCGGTCCAGACCGAAGGCAATACCGGCGTGCGGGGGTGCACCGAATTTCAACGCTTCCAGCAGGAAGCCGAATTTTTCCTCGGCCTCGTCGCGGGAGATGCCCAGCACATCGAACGCAGCCTGCTGCATTTCGGGCGAGTGAATACGTACCGACCCACCGCCAATTTCAGAGCCGTTGAGCACCATGTCATAGGCCTGGGCCATGGCCTCGTGCGGGGCGGCCTTGAGTGTTTCCGGATCGTTGACAGCAGGTGCTGTGAACGGATGATGCGCGGCGTACCAGCGCTTGGTGGGCTCGTCGTATTCGAACATCGGCCAGTCTACGACCCACAGCGGCGCCCATTCGTCGGCGACCCGGCCCAGATCATGGCCCAGCCGCACGCGAAGCGCGCCGAGCGCATCGTTGACCACGGTGGTCTTGTCGGCGCCAAAGAACAGCAGATCACCATCTTCTGCCCCGGTGCGCTCGACGATGCCGGCCACGGCGTCATCGGACAAGAACTTGAGAATCGGCGAGTTCATGCCCTCGCGGCCCGCGGCCACGTCTGAAATCTTGACGTAAGCCAGGCCCTTGGCTCCGTAGCGGCCGACGAAATCTGTATAGTCGTCGATCTGCTTGCGGGTCAGGCTGGCGCCGCCGGGCACGCGCAACACGGCCACGCGCCCGGTCTCGGAGTTAGCCGGCCCGGAAAACACTTTGAACTCGGCATCAGCGACGAGATCGGCGATGTCCACCAGCTCCAGGTCGATACGCAGATCCGGCTTGTCGGAGCCAAAGCGCTGCATGGCCTCAGCATAGGCCATGCGCGGGAACGGGTCGGGCAGGCTCACGCCCATGACGTCAGCAAACAGCTGACGAATCATGCGCTCGTTGAGATCCATGATGTCGTCGGCGTCGACGAACGAGGCCTCGATATCAATCTGCGTGAATTCCGGCTGACGATCCGCCCGCAGGTCTTCGTCGCGGAAACAACGCGCGATCTGATAATAGCGGTCCATGCCCGAGACCATCAGCAGCTGCTTGAACAGCTGGGGCGACTGCGGCAGCGCAAAGAACTGGCCGGGCTGGGTGCGGCTGGGCACCAGATAGTCGCGTGCGCCTTCGGGCGTGGCGCGTGTGAGAATGGGGGTTTCGATATCCAGAAAACCCAAATCATCCAGGGACTTGCGCACGGCCCGCGTGACCTGGGCGCGCAGCTGCATATGGCGCTGCATGCGCGGCTTGCGCAGCTCGACGTAGCGATAGCGCAGGCGCGCAGCATCACCCACGCCTTCGGTCTCATCCAGCTGCAGTGGCGGCGTTTCCGAGGCGTTCAACACCTCGAGATCGGTGATATAGACCTCGATCTCGCCCGAGGCCAGGTTTTTATTGACCGTGCCCTCCGGGCGCGCCCGGACACGGCCCGTGGCCTTGATGACGTACTCGCTGCGCAGCTTTTCGGCCGCGGCAAAAGTCGTAGCCTCGTCCGGATCGAACACCGTCTGAATCAGCCCAGAGCGATCACGCAGATCGATGAAGATCACCCCGCCGTGATCGCGGCGTCGATGGACCCAGCCACAAACGGTGATTTCCTGATCGATAGCGGCGGCAGTCACGTCGCCGCTGTAGTGGGATCGCATCATGGCGGGGCCTTTGGTCGCTGCGCAAAAGGCGCAGAGTCTATCAAGTGGATCGGGGCGCCCGGTAGGCCGGCGCCCGCGTACCGGCGGCTAGTCGGCTTTACCGGACGGTTTGCTGCCGGTGGCGCTCTGGCTGGAATCGCTTGTCTTCGAACCCGCCGAACGATCAGCGGTCGTGCCGGGCGATGCGGCCTTGCCGACATCGCTCTTGCCGGTACCGGCCTCACCTTGACTGTCGCCTTTGCCGGAGAGGTTGCGCTGGCCTTTGGATTTGAAGTCGGTCTCGTACCAGCCGCCTCCAGACAAGCGAAAGCCGGCCGCCGATATTTTGCGTTTAAGGCTCGCATGGCCGCAGGCCGGGCAATCAGTCAGCGGCGCATCGGAAAGCTTCTGTAGCTTTTCCACATCTTCACCGCAGTCTTTACAGACGTATTCATAAATAGGCATGGGCTGTGTCCTTCACCTGACCCGGTCTGAAACGCGCCATATTTTAGTCGATCGCCGTATCGTTACCAGCCTTACGTCGACCGGGAAGCGCCTGAAGCCGCCGAGCGCCCGATGCCGTAATAGGCAAAACCGGCCGAGGCCACGTACGAGGGCTTATAAATATTGCGCCCGTCGACCAATACCGGCTGGGCCATCAACTCGGACAGCGCCTTGAAGTCCGGCGTGCGAAACACTTGCCACTCGGTCACCAGCACGAGCGCGTCGGCACCGGTCGCGGCTTGTTCGCCGTCGCGACACAGCACCAGATCGCTACGCTCGCCGTAAATTCGGCGGGTCTCTTCCATGGCCTCCGGATCGAAGGCGCGAACGCTAGCGCCAGCAGCCCATAGCGCTTCGATCAGCGTGCAGGCCGGGGCTTCTCGCATGTCATCGGTATTGGGTTTGAACGCCAACCCCCACAGCGCGATCGTCTTGCCCGCCAGATCGCCCTTGAAGTGGGCATGCAGCTTGTCGAACAGAATCGTCTTTTGCCGGTCATTGACCCGCTCGACCGCGTTGATGATTTCGGTCTCATAGCCGATCTTGGCCGCTGTATGAGCCAAAGCGCGCACGTCCTTGGGGAAACATGAACCACCAAACCCGCAGCCCGGATAGATGAAGTGATAGCCGATGCGATGATCGGCGCCGATCGCTTTTCGAACCTGCTCGATATCCGCATCGAGCCGGTCGGCGACCTGCGACAGCTCGTTCATCAAGCTGATTTTGGTGGCCAGCATGATGTTGGCCGCGTACTTGGTCAGCTCGGCCGAGCGGATATCCATGACCATGGTGCGATCATGCTGGCGGTTGAACGGCGCGTATAGCGCGCGTAGATGATCGGCCGCGCGTTCCGTATCCACGCCGACAACGACGCGATCGGGCTTCATGAAGTCCTCGATCGCAGCCCCCTCTTTCAAGAACTCCGGATTCGAGGCCACATCGAATTCAACCGCTGCGTCGCGGGCGGCCAGCGTCTGTGCCAGCGCGTCTCTCACCTTGTCCGAGGTGCCGACGGGCACGGTGGACTTGGTAATCACCAGCCGATACTCGGTCATGTGCTGGCCGATGGTTTCAGCCACTTTCAGCACGTACTTGAGATCCGCACTGCCGTCCTCGTCCGGCGGTGTGCCGACTGCGATGAACTGCAGCGTGCCGTGCGCAACCGCGGCGGCCGCATCGGTGGTGAAAGACAGCCGCTTGGCCGCGGTATTTTCTTGCACCAGCGACTCAAGGCCCGGCTCGTAGATCGGAATCTCGCCCTCATTGAGCCGCGCGATCTTGTTGGCGTCGACGTCGACACACATGACGTCGTTGCCGCTGGCCGCCAGACAGGCGCCGGTAACCAGTCCGACATAGCCGGTACCGAAGATCGTGATTCGCATGCTGGCGCTTCCCCTTTGATCGTTTTGCTATTGCGTCGCGTGAGAGTCGGTCATTATGCCGCTCGTTACCGTCCTGGGTGGCTAGGCCGACGGGTTCCGACCCAAAAAAAGCCGCCGATCGATGACCGGCGGCTTCCGTGGTGGCGTCCCCAAGGGGATTCGAACCCCTG
>DCKU01000186.1:0-24740 GCA_002320455.1 Salinisphaera sp. UBA1666 | reverse complement strand
GGCCTCTAGACGATGGGGACGTCGATTTGGTGGAGCCAGGCGGGCTCGAACCGCCGACCTCAACACTGCCAGTGTTGCGCTCTCCCAGCTGAGCTATGGCCCCGATGACCTCAGGAGGTGCACATTATAGGGATCGATTTTTAATTTGCCAACACCTTGTCGCAATTAATTTTTGAGCGCTGACGTAAGCGCCTCGACCACCCGGTCCTGGTCGCTCTCGCTCAGATACGGATGCATCGGGATGCTCAGCACACGCTCGGCCGCAGCTTCGGAAACCGGGATCGGTACATCGGAATACAGCGCGGGTTGGCGGTTCAGCGGCACCGGATAATACACCGCGTTCGGAATGCCGGCTTCGTTCAAGACAGCCCGAACGCGGTCTCGATCATCCACCTGGACGGTGTACTGGGCATAAACGCTGGTACACCGGGCGTCGATATGCGGTTTATTAAGAGCGCTAGGCAGCATGTCGTCGTAGCGAGCCGCCACACGCCCGCGGCGCGCGATCTCGTCGTCGAAAACATCGAGCTTGGCCAGCAACACCGCTGCTTGCATCGTATCCAGGCGGCCGTTAATACCCAACATTGGATGATGATACGGCGCGGTCTGACCGTGGTTGCGCAGTTGACGCATCTTCTCGGCCAATGCGGCATCGCTTGTGAACGCTGCCCCGCCGTCGCCGTAGCACCCAAGCGGTTTCGCCGGAAAGAAAGACGTTGCCGCCAGCTCGGACGCACCGCAGGAACGCTGGCCGTTGAAGGTCGCGCCGAAACTCTGGGCCGCGTCCTCAATCACCGGGATACCGTGGGCCGCCCCGATTTCGTTGATACGCTGCATGTCGGCCATCTGACCGAACAGGCTGACCGGCACGATCGCCTTAGTCCGGTCGGTGATCTTGGCCTCGATCAGCTCGGCATCGAGGTTATATGTGTCCGCATCAATATCCACGAAGACGGGTTTGGCACCCAACAGGCCGATCATTTCGCCGGTGGCGATGAAGGTGAAGGGCGTCGTGATGACCTCATCTCCTGGCCCGATATCCAGCGCCATCATCGCCACCAGCAGCGCATCAGTGCCGCTTGCCAGCGCGATGCAGTGCGGGATTCCGGCATAGTCCGCTAAGCGCTGCTCAAGCGTCTCAACTTCCGGGCCCATGACGTATTTGCCGTGATCCAGCACGCGGTGAATGCCGGCATCCACTTCTTCCTTGATACGGCGATACTGAGCCTGGAGATCGATCAATTGCATGACGTGGCAAGGTCCAATGCGAGCTTATCAACGACGCAGAATAGCATTGCAGTCCGTGGCACTCGACTTCTTGCGTTGACCGTGCCCCAAAGCACGGATAGAATTTCGTCGCTCGGGCGGTTAGCTCAGCGGTAGAGCACTGTCTTCACACGGCAGGGGTCACTAGTTCGAATCTAGTACCGCCCACCATCTTCAGAGCACAGCGCCAGCCTCCGGCGCGTGTCGCTGGCGATCAATACCCGATTGAAACCTGCGACGCTGATCTCAGCAACGCGCCAGCACCTTGCCCACTATGTCGCGCCGTTTCGCTGGCAAGCCACGACAAGCACGGTCAACTGCGCTTCTAGACCGGCCCTTAAAGACCTGGGCTGGTGGCGAGCATCAAATCGGCCAACGTCTCACAGGGCCATGTCTCGCTAGGTGATCCGGTGCGACGTAGCGCGCGTTTTATACTTGCCTGATTGAGCCGGCTCGCACGCCTCGGCGTCAGCGCTTTCACCTCGAGCGACCGAGCGATCAATGAACGTTCGAGTACAGCCAGCGCGAGTCGTGTCTCGGCTGTCGCCCGGCCCCGTACTCGCTGCAGCGGGCCCGCGTGCGCGGTGGTACGCTTCAAGGCCGCTATGACACGCTCCCTTGCATCGCGGGTCTGGCATAACCCGGCGCCATCGAGAAGTGCGAGCAAAGCATGGGCGATTCGCGGCGTAGCGGCTGTACCCCGCAGGACATCGTCGCATTCGTCCAGCATCCTCGAGATATGGAGCCGGGCGATTTCACGCCAGTCGGCTCGCCTGAGAACGCCGGCGGACAGCGCCAAACCATAAGCCGCCTCCGCCGCTGGCAAGAAAGACGCCATCGCTATGCCGTCGCTCGCGCAGCGGCGCCGCGGTTCTTCTGACAGCACGTCAAACAGGGCCACGGCCCCGCGTTCAATCGCACGCTGGATCAGCGACGTAGGATGCGCCCGCTGCCAGTGACACCATGCGATGAGCGCATTGCCCGTAGCGTGTAACGAACCGGTGCGCCGCGGCTCGGCCAATGTAGTGGATTGAATGAGACCGTCGCGTCGCTGCACGCCGGCCAGCCAGCGCAACAGTCGATGGCCCCTGGCCTGCCAGTCCGGCGGCTCGATCCGGCATCGGGCAAACGCACAGGCGACATAAGCGCTAACCGCGGGCGACAGGGCGCCCCACCGCTTGCGCGATGCATCGTAGGCCACGGGAAACCCACCGCCGAGCGCGCCGTCCTGGGCCAGCGCCAGCACGCTCAGCGCTTGTTGATGGCGCGCTTCAATCTTTGGCGGCCCTTGTTTATCACGCTCGGAGCGCCAGCTCACCCAGACACCCCGCAACACGCCGCCGGCTTTGCCGGGACTTCAAAGAAACCTGCAGCGGTCAGCACGTCGAGGCTTTGGCAGATCGCACCGCGCTCGGTCTGCACCTGGCGGGCATTGGCTTGGCCAAGTGCACGGCACCGCGAGCGATCGGCCAGCCAGGCGACAACCTGATCGCCCAGCTCGGCGTCATCGGCGACAACAGCCGCCCCGCCACTGCGACACCAGGGCGCCGAAATGGATCGCCAGTCGTTGCAGTGCGGCCCGGTGACCACCACACAGCCGGCCGCTGCGGGCTCGATAACGTTATGCCCGCCGATGCCGGCGACCAGCGTGCCACCGACGAACGCGATATCGGCCTGTTGATACAGGCCGGCCAGAACACCGAGCGTATCGACCAGCAGGATCTCTGCCTCGCTGTTGACGCCCGTTTGACTGAAACGCGACCACTGCCAGCTGCTCTGCCGCAGCAGGGCCGCCACGTCGTCAAAGCGCTGCGGATGGCGCGGGGCCAGAATCAAGCGTGCATCGGGGTGGGCTGCACGAACCCGCGTGAACACATCCAGCCAGCGCGCTTCTTCATCCTCGTGGGTACTGCCGGCCACGATGAGCGGGCCCCTGGCCGCGGCAGCCGCGCGCGATGAAGGCGCCGCATCTTCATCGGGCAGCGTCACCAGGTCATATTTAAGCTGGCCTATCGGCTGAACACAGTCGGGCCGACAACCCAGCGTTTTGAAACGCGCGGCATCCGCGTCGCTGGCTGCACCAATCAAGCCAAGACGCGAGAACGTATCGCCCATCAGCCCGCGCAACAGGGCTCGGCCGTAACGCTCGGCCGAGCGCGCAGAGATCGAAGCGTTCAACATGGCGATCGGGACCGCAGCGCGCGATAGCGCATCAATGAGATTTGGCCAAAGTTCGGTTTCGATGAGTAGTGCGCTGCGTGGGCGGACCCTCGTCACGAAGCGCCGGGTCGCCGTCGCCGTATCGAGCGGCAGATAAGCCACGTCGACTGCCGCACCCAGTGCTGCCGCACCCAGTGCGCGCCGGGCCGCGGCTCGCCCCGTAGGCGTCATCGTAGTGACGATGATCGGCACCTGGCTCATCTGTCGCAGACGAGACACCAGCGCGGCCGCCAGCGCCACCTCACCCACCGAGGCTGCATGAATCCAGATCGGGCGATCGTAACGCCGGGTAACGTACCCAAGCCGCTCGCTCAAGTGACGCCGATAGTCCGCCTCTCTGCGCGAACGCCAAATAAAATAGGCCAACACCGCCGGCAGCAACAACACCGTGGCCGCGCGATAGACCGCCCAGCGCATACGGCGCCGCCACTTCATTCGTGGGTCGCGGTTTGGCGGATCCGTTCGGCGATCGCGCTGGTGGAATGGCCGTCCACAAATTCCAAAATACGCACCTCGCCCCCAGCCTCGATGACTTGGGCGCCGCCGGCGATGTCTTCGACCCGATAATCACCGCCTTTGACCAGCACATGCGGCAGCAGTCGAGCGATCAACCGCTCGGGCGTATCTTCAGAAAACGACACCACCCAGTCGACGGCCGATAGCCCGCGCAGCACCTGCATGCGATGCGCCAGCGGGTTGATCGGCCGGCTGTTGCCCTTGAGCCGCGTGACCGAGGCGTCATCATTAACCGCCACCACCAACGTATTGCCCAGCGCGCGGGCTGCCTCGAGATAGGCGATATGCCCGGGGTGCAACAGATCGAAACAGCCGTTGGTCATCACCACGCGCTCGCCGCGCGACTTGGCCGCGGCCATCCAGTCGGCCAGCGCGTCTTCGCCAATCACGCCGTGGGCATGCGGCGGATGGTCTTGCAGCGCAGCTGCCAGTTCTTCTCGGCTGACGGTCGCCGTGCCCAGCTTGGCCACGACGATTCCGGCCGCCCGGTTGGCCAGCTCCGCTGCCGCGGCCAGATCTTGCCCGGCCGCCAGCCCGGCCCCCATCATGGCGATGACGGTATCGCCGGCGCCGGTCACATCGAACACCTCACGCGCGCGCGCCGGTAGATGATGCGCGGCCTCGCGGCCGAACAGGCTCATACCCTTCTCGCTTCGCGTGATCAGCAGCGCCTCCAGCGACAACGTACAACACGCCCGTTCCGCGGCTCGGCCCAAAACGCTACTGTCGTCCCAATTCGAGGACGGCCCGTCGCGCTCGGCAAAGGCCGCGAATTCAGCCACGTTGGGCGTAATCAGACTCGCACCCGAATAACGCGTCCAATCGCGCCCCTTGGGATCGATCAGTACCGGCTTGCCCGCTGCACGCACGCGCTGGATGATCTCGCCAACGTCGGCCAGCGTGCCCTTGCCGTAATCCGAGCAGATGACTACGTCAGTCTCGGCCAGCGCTGCATCGAGACGGGCCAGCAGGTTCGCGCGCTTAAAAGCGCCGTCCAGGGCGAATGATTTCTCGAAATCCAGCCGAATAAGCTGCTGGTTTCGGCTCATCACACGCAGCTTGGCAATGGTGGGATGCGTAGTGCTAACCAACAGATCGCTGGCGACGCCGGCTTCTTGCAAGAGCGTATCGGTCGCCCGGCCCGGCTCGTCATCGCCCACCACACCGATCAGACGCGTCTTCGCGCCGATCCGCGCCAGGTTGAGTGCGACGTTGGCCGCGCCGCCCAGGCGACGTTCTTCGTCACCGATCTTGACCACGGGCACCGGCGCTTCGGGCGAAATACGCCCCGTGTCGCCGTACCAATACCGATCGAGCATGACGTCGCCGACGACGAGAACGCGTGCATCGGTGAATACGGGCAGGCTGGGCATCGATCTTTCGTTGTTCCGTCGAGTACGCCATCATACAAACGCGCATCGCGCTTTTACAGCACGCCCGCCACGGTCCTCGCGGCCCGACTTCTCCCATGCGCTACCCGCTTTATTGCCCATGAATCAGCCCGCCTCGCACAAGGCCGCGACCGACCGCTCGTTGTCCCACCCGCGTCACTGGCCAAGCTGGCTTTTGGTCAGTCTCGGCTGGTGGCTGGCCGGCCTGCCCTGGTGGCTGCAGATGCGACTCGGCGCTCGCCTGGGGCGCATGGCACGAGGCGTCGTGCGAAGCCGCGCACGCGTGGCGGCCGTCAATCTGGCGCTGTGCTATCCCGAGCGCAGCCAGGCTGAGCGCGACGCACTTCTGCGCAAGCACTTCGAATACGTGGGCCAGGGTGCGCTGGAAACCGTGTTCTGCTGGTGGGGCCGCCAACCGGCCGTGGATGCCCTGGCCGAGATCGAAGGCCTGCACCACCTCGAGGACGCCGCCATGCGCGGGCGCGGCATCATCCTGTTATCGGCCCACACCACCGCACTCGAGCTGGGTGTGCGCATGGCCCGACCGTATATGGAATCACTTGGGTATCAGACCACGGCCATGTACAAGCCGCCGCACGACCCGGTCATCGACCATGTGATGCGCGCCCGCCGCGAAACGCATATCGGCGGCGCCACCATCGCCGACAACGATATCGCCGGCCTCATGGCCGCCCTGCGCCGCGGCGAAGCGGTCTGGTACGCCGCCGATCAGAAGGCCGGCAAGCGCGTGAGCGTCACCGTGGATTTCTTCGGCCAGCCGGCTCGCACCCACGTGGCTATCAGCCGCGTAGCGAAGATGACCCGAGCCACAGTCGTCCCGTTCTTCACGCTGCGGCGTGCCGACGGTCGCGGCTATCGCCTGATCGTCAAACCGCCGCTCACCGACTTTCCAAGCGGCGACGAGGCCACCGACGCACAGCGCATCAATCACATCATCGAAGACGTGGTTAACGAAGACCCGGCGCAGTATTTCTGGCTGCATCAGCGCTTCAAGCGCAAGAAGTTTGACCCCTACAAGCGCCGCTCGAAAGCCCGCTCGTAACCCCGGATTACCGACTGCCAGTCAGCGGGCTGAAAACAGAACGCCGTCGACTGGGCCATGAATTTGTCTAACGAGCGCTTCAAGCGCGAGAGGTTGGCGTATCGCCAGCCGGTGAGTGTGGTCGAGCGAAACCGAGCCCGGTCGAAGTCGATGACCCATGGCGTATCGGTCTCGCCCAGCAGAATGTTTCTAGCGTTGAGGTCTGCGTGCCAAACGCCGAAGCTGTGGAGCGCTGCGATCTGCTCACCGATCCGTGTCCATACCGTCGTAGCCACCGGCGCGCTTAGCAGTCGGTCGGCCAGTGGGCAGGTACAGGGTATGGCGCGTGTGATCAGATCGGCTCGAATCCAGAATCCCCCCACCCGCACGGTACGCGCGGCGATTGGCTCGGGGACGGCAAAACCGGCTGCACGCAGCGTAGACAGCATACGAAATTCGCGATGTGCGCGGCTGCGACGCGGCCCCGTCCATAGATAACAGTCCGGGTTGAAGCGGGCCAGCATCCCGCCGCGACGATAATGGCGCAGAACCCAAACGGTATCGCCGGCCGGCCCGCCACTCACGAACCAGGCCGCGCCCCGCCCGGTTGCCGTGGCAACGATTCGATCGTCTACCTGCCAGATACGGCTATCGAACCAATCCGGCGTGGGCGGACCGGATACGGCAGCCGGATTCCATAATAGGCGCTGACCGGCGATGTGCTTGGTTGCCGGCAGCGCCTCACGCCGATCTTCATGCCTGGGCTCGGGCACGCGTATCAGCTGGGTCGACCAAAATGCTGTGGCAGTCGTGCTACGCCCAGCACATCAGCGAGATATGCCCGCAACGCATCCGGCGGGTGATCCTGGATCATGCGATCGGTGATATGTACAAACGTAGGAATATCGTCACGCTCATGATCAAGCAGGCGATACAGATACGAAAAACCGTGATCATCGTAATAGGCCGGTGTGGCTGCTCGGGCCACTCGTCGCAGTGCGACCTGATCAGACAGGTAACGCCCGCTTCGTAGCATGGCCAGCCATGTTCTCAGAAACGGCAACGCCCGCTCACGCTCAGCAAACAACAAGCCGCCGTGGAACGAGCCAGGCACGGGATTACTGGCCTCATACGTCAATAGCGGGCTGGACACCGCCGCCAGGCGCTTTCGTGCCCGCACGTACCAAGGTGCAATGGCACCGGTCACGATGACATCGGCATCGATGTAGGCCACGTAACGCTGGGCCAGCCATTCGAACAGCATGGGTTTGAGCGACTTGGAAATTAGTCGCACCCGGCTGTAGGGCACTTCGATGCAGAACACATTGTCTTCGGCGGCGAACATTTCAGGCCGATTGGTCACCACATAAACCGGCCCACGGTACTTGCCGTTGTCGCGCAGGGAGGCCAGCATCGTCAGGCACCAGTCGGCGTACTTGCGGGATATGGCGATAGCCGCCACGGCCAGATCCGGACAGGCCGGGTCGGCGCGACCTTCGGGCAGCGAGCCTGGACGTGGTGGGTTAAAGCCACGACGCCAGGCAAAATCGCGGCGATAATGGCGTAGCCGCTTCGACCACCCACGCGCCTTGGGCAACGCTTGACTCGACACGGGGCGATTTTGCGAATCGTTCATGAATCGTCCTTGACCGCCGATAGCACAGCGTTTTGTCTCGTGGCTGCTATAATTGTTGATATTCGGAGAGCCCACGGGGCATGCGTGAGATGACAGCGATCGACGATGCGTCAATCGATGCAGCCCTCGATGTCAGCATTTTGTTCGCTACGCGTGACCGCGCCGATCAGCTGCGTGAAACGCTGGCCGCGTACGCAACGCTTGATACCCAGGGCCTGACCTGGGAGCTCATCGTTGTTGACAACGATAGCGGCGACGCCACGCCCGATATTCTACAACAGGCGAAGCAGACGCTGCCGCTGACCGTGCTCCACGTAACGGCCGGCGGTCAGAACCGGGCCCGTAATCACGCCATGGACTGCGTTCGTGGCGCGCTGGTGGTGTTCACGGATGACGACGTCATTCCAGAGCCGGGATGTATTAAGGCGTATCACGCTGCTGCGGCTCGCTGGCCCGATGACTCGATCTTCGGCGCGCGTATCATCCCCCGCTTTCCGCCGGGCACCCCAGCGTGGCTGACCCATGCGGATTTCGCGTTCGCAAGTACCGCGTTTGCGCGTTACGCACCACGCGACGACGAGGGCCCGGTCAAAATCCATCCCTACGGTCCAAGCTTTGCGCTGCGACGAGCCGCCGTCATCGGGCGCCGTTTTCCAGAGCATCTGGGGCCACAGGCCGGCAGTTATGCCATGGGCGGCGAGGCCGCCTATCTCGGGTCCCTAGCCCGTGAAGGCCATCGATACATCCACGTACCAACAGCACGGGTCTGTCACGTCGTTCGACCCGAACAGACCGATGCCGGTTGGCTATTTCGCCGTGCGCGCAATAAAGGCCGCGGGCAGGTCTATCTGCCCAGCGATAAGAAACCGCGACGGCTATACGTGCGCGGCATGCCGCTCAAACTGCTTTTGGCTGTGGGACGTGCCTGGCTTCGAACACGCCTGGCTCATTGGTTCGCCACGCACGAGCGTTATATCACCGCTGGCATCACCTTCGAGCTGCGCTTCGGTCAACTTCTGGAACGCTACAAGCATCGAGGCCAGGTTCCATGACCGATGCAATGCTCTACCCCGAAAACTTTTACAAGTCCCGCGAGACACGTTCTCGAGCGTCGGCCGATATCGTCATGTCAGTACTGGCGGATCTGATACCTGATATCGACTCGGTGGTTGATTACGGCTGTGGGGTGGGCACATGGCTGGACGCTGCACGCCTGCGGCTGGGTGTTGACGATATCCGCGGCTATGAAGGAAGCTGGGTCGATCCGGCGTTAATGGTCGTGGGAGCCGATCAGATCGATGCCTGGGATCTCACCACGCTGGTCGAGCACGGCCCGCCGCGCCGCGCGAGCCTCGCCATGTGTCTAGAAGTAGCCGAGCATTTACCGGCGGCCTGTGCCGACGGGCTCATCGATCTTCTGACCGGCACGGCCTCAACGGTTCTGTTCTCTGCTGCTATTCCCGGGCAAGGCGGCAAAGGACATATTAATGAACGGTGGCCGGACTATTGGATGAGTCGATTTGCCGAGCGTGGATATGCCGCGCTGGCCCCTTTTCGTGAGCGTCTGTGGAACGACGATACGGTGCGACCCTGGTTCGCCCAGAATCTTTTTTTGTTTGTACACCGCAGCGACATGAAACATCTGCTCAGCCGCCCGGAACCAGAAATCGATGCCATGCAAGCCGTGGTACACCCGCAAGTCTTTCAAGCCGCTTTGGCGCGCCAGCAGGCACAAATCGAGCGGCTGACAAGCCTGGCCGGGGCCTGGCGTAATTTCCGTCGTGCGTTACTGGGCCGCCCGTACCGGGTACGCCCGCGCCGGGCGCGCGTATCGAGCGCGTGTCACGCGAGCGGCGCGCCGCACTCGAGGCTACGGTGCCCGAGCTGTCGAAGCAGCGACGCCGTCGACAACGCTTTCGCTATTGGCGCTGGCGACTCAAGGACCGTCTGTCGCCGCGCTCGAGGCCGCCCTCTCTTTCGCCGGCCGAGGATCTGCCGTGCGATTTTGCTATCGCGCTAATCGCCTGCGGCGCGCAATACGCCACCTGGGCTGGCGTGCTCATCGCCGGTCTGCGTCGTATCGGTGGCTATCACGGCCCGATCTATGTGGTAACCGACCGTCCCGACGACTTTCACGATCTGGACAATGTGGCGACCATCACAGTGGCGCGTACACGCCACCAGATGGTCATCAAGACCTGCAAGACCTTTCTGCATCGGTGGGTGCCCGAGCGGTATGTGCTCTATCTGGATGCCGATATCCTAATAGGCGCCGATATTCGCGGCTGGTGCCGACAGGCCATCGACTGCATGGGCGAGCACGCTGCGCTGTTCTACCCTGATCCCAGCGAACGTCGTATGCCGTTTCACGGCGGATTGATGCTCATCGACAGCCAGCGTGCGGCGCCATTCTTCGACGACTGGCGGGCCTGCTTGACGAGCGGTCGATTTCGACAGGATCAGGAAGCACTACTGGCCTGTGCCGATTCGCACGCCTTGGGACGACCGCCCGCGTTTGGTTTGTATTTTCCCGATCCGGCCAGCATAACCAGCGCCGAGGCCGACTGCTTTGTGCATCTGACCTCGTATCGCCTGCGCGAACTGGGTATCGATCGCTGTCTGCGCTATCTATCCGAAGGCCTGGGCCTAACCAGGGCAGAGGCAAGACGACGACTGGCCACCGCCGACTGAAACAGATCGATTAAACTGTAGCCCTGTCCAGCGCCCCGCCAAAGGTCACGGCGTTATCATCCGCGAGCCAGGTGTGATAATAGCCGGCCAGCTTGCCGTAGGCCGTGTCGTACATGACGACCCGTCGGTTGCAGAGCAGCCCGATCAAGCTACCGTGCAGTCGATTGGTATGGATACATTCGTATGCTGCGAAATAAGCAAGTGCGCGGGTCAGAATCCGGTCGCGGCGCGGGCGCCAGTAGCGAAGTGGCCCGCGGGTGTGCCAGCGTCGGGCATCACGTCGGTGGCGTTTCTTGGCGGCCTCTATCCAGCGCCATTCCTCAGCCAATAAGTACTCTGGCCAGTTCCAGACCCGAATATCACGCTCGCCCACTCGCGTGGGCCTGCCTGCGCCTGCATCGGGCGTCCAGGGCTCACGCATGAAGTCGAGGTCACCACGGGGTACGACATTGCGCCAGGCAGCGTGCACGAAGGCGTCGTTTTGAAGTACATGGGCCATATCCGGCATGAGATGCGCGCGCCCCGGCAGGTGTGGGGTCACGAGATCGAGACTGCGCGTATCGCGCAACAGAATCTCAAGCCGCGGATGATCCGCATACGCTGACAATATGGCACTGGCCTGGGCGTGGTCGCTGTAATAGGCGGTTTGTGGCAGCACAACGGCTGCATGCGATGGAAACGCGTTCAACACATCCAGACGCAGCCGATCGTGACGCGGAAACAGATCGCCCAGGTTGCCGCCCCCCTGAAACACCAGAATCGCGTCCTTTGCGAAGCGCCGTTTGAGCGCCTTGCCGTAGTTCTGGAGACTGAAGGCATCGATCACACGATTGCCGTTGGCGCTAAAAAACGCCTCGGTGGCCTTGTGGATCAACAGATCGCCGACGTTGGAATAGACCGCGTAATCGAAATACACCACAGGGCGCCCGGGCGGCAAAAACTCCGGCAGACGCGACAGAAAACTTTTCAAATTGAGCGACTCAACCACGACGCTTCTGCCATTTCCATAGCAGACGCGCCAAGGCCTTCTTGAACCCGCGGCGAGCGCTGGCGTTATAGAACCCTCCCATCGTGGACCACTTTTCGGCGGCCGGCGCGCTTGGCGCGCTAAGCCAGTCCTCAGCTACCGGCCGCTCACCCAGATCACGATTCAGCAAGCGCGCGGTTTCATCGGCATCCAGATAATCGATGGGATGAAAGCCACCGCCCCCCAGCCATTCGATCAATCGATGCGTGATAGCGCGTTTCTTACCGCGATAGGAAATCGGAAACGGCAGCCATGCCATGAACGGATACGCATAGAGCCCCATATATATAGCGCGTTCCGACAGAAACGCCTCGTTGGGTTTTTCGCCCAGGCCGAATGTTCCTATCACCTGTTGCGTGCGCTCGACGTGAAACAGCCCCGATCCCGCAAAGTATCGATGGCCTCGAGCATTGGGCTGGTCACGAAAATAGGCGTTTTGGCTATCATCCAAACGGGTGTACTGGCGATCGGCCGCTCGCAGGTCATGCTTGAAAAAACACGGCTGTATCTCGAGCGCACTCGGATTGGCGGCGAAAAACGCATCGAAGCGTGCCAGATCGTCGCCACTTACCCGCCGCACGATCTGCTGGTCATCGTGCATATATAATGCATAGTCCGCACCCTGTTCCGCGGCATCGGCTAGGGCCAGCGTCTTGTTGGCATACAGGCCGCCGGTCTTGTAGGTCTGTGATCTGGCATGCGTGGAAGGCCGCAGGATGCGCCGCGTGCTTTCGTACTGCGCCAGCAGCTTGCGCATGCGCCGGTCTTCACTGTCGTCATCGATAATTGTAAGCGCTGCGTCGGGAATCAGCGTTTCGACCGAGGCGACGATATTGGCCAAAAATTCGGGCCGGTTATAAGAAAATACATAAACGCGCAGGCGAGAAGACATATCGTAATCGGTCGGAGCAAGCCAAGAGTGGCGCGTACGCCTCACCGCTACACAGCGCATGTTGGCGCTAACTAGCGCTCGAAGTAATAAATATGCGTGCCAGATGCTACACGATCGGCGCGGAACCCGAGTCGATGGAGATGTTCGAAAACCCCGGCCACGCTTTCTGTTCCGGTCTTGCGCGGGTGGAATTCGATGAGCATCCGACGCACATGATCGGCATCGAGACACGACAAAAGTTCGATCTCGCCGCCTTCAATATCCATGACCAGATAGCTCGGTCGCAACTCGGACAGCGTTTCGGCCCAGGACATCGCAGGCACTTGCACCTGTTCATAGGGCCCGTCCGGTAGGGTCAACGACGAAGACCAAAGATTTCTCGTGTGCCGATAAAAGACGCGGGGCGAAAGATCATTACTGGCCGTCATCACCCCAAACCGCCGCTCCGGCGTCACATTATTGGCGCGGTGTGTGGCCTCGATGATAGGCGCAAGCGCATCGTTGGCTTCGACCGTTACGACGCGCGTGCTGCCGATGCGCCGCGCCGCCGCCGTAGAGATATATCCAATACCCGCACCCAACTCCAATAAACGGTCGTCGGCGCGAAGCGTGCGCTCAAGAGCCACACATTCTTCTCGCTCGTAGCCGCCGTCATAGAGCCGGCGAATGATCTTCTCCGAAAATCTGGCGCGATCGATCGCAACGCGAATCCCACGCAGGCGGATGTGCGACGGCTTTCGAGATGTTCGCCAGCGATCGCGCCAACGGTTTAGCCTTTTCACGATTTTGCCGCGCCACTTCGTCAGGCCCGGAATGTACATGCCGTGGAGACGCCGCCGGCTCGACTCGGACAATGTCATGTCTGCGGCTACGACATACGACATATCTGACGGGCTGCGTTTCGAATCAATATTGGACATAGATTCAGTTTGCCACTCTAGCCTCATGGCCGGCAGGTGGCACCGGCAATCCAGCCTCACGATACAGATTGAACGTTGCTTGAGCGTTGGCTTGGCGGGTGTTGGCAACGACCGCCGTATGGCCCACATCGGCCAACGCTACACGGCGATCCGCCGAATGGATCAGATCGGTAAGTTGCGTGACAAGCGCCGCGACGTCGGGCGTTTCCGGCAGCGCGTCGTACCAAGCCGGCGGCAACTGCTCCATTGCGCCAACACGCTTCGACGCGATTACCGGAACACCGCACGCCATGGCCTCTTGCACGGTCTGCCCAAATTCTTCAAATCTCGCCGGATGCACACAGATATCGAGCGCGTGGAAATAACGCTCGGGTTCACGCGTGGCTCCGATAAAATGGAGCCGGTCGGCCACACCGGCCGAGCGGGCTTGCTCGACGAACGGCTTGGAGCCGCTTGGCTTGCCCATGACAAGCAGCCGACTCCGCGCACGGCACGCTGGCGAAAGGCGGGCATACGCCTCGATCAACAGATCCAGCCCGCGTTTTTTGAAGTCACCCGATGTGGCCAGGCCGATGAGAGTCTCATCGGCGGCGCCGAGCTTTTCGCGTAGGGCGTCACGATAATCCGGCTTTTGCGCACGGTTAAACTGTTCTGCGCGGTAGCCAGGATAGACGATCGGCAAGCGCTCGATTACTGTTCCGTATCGTTGCGACAGATCAGCCTGCATGAGTCTTGAATTACAGATACAGACCGAGAAACGGTCCGCCGAGAATACGGCGTCGTGAATTTCCGCCAGACTGCCAATCGGCTCGAGTGGCCGGCCGGTAATACTCTCGTGGGCCGCGTGAAGACAGTTGTGCATTGATAACACCGTCTGGCGCGTTGCGTGACCATGACCGGCGACAAAAGCATAGTTATTGGCTGTAATGAGCCGGTCAGCTTGCCGGGCGAACCATCGCCAGCGCCAGCGCTTCGCGATAGGCAGACGTCGGATCCGAACCGCCCGTCCCATATCGGCGGTAACACCGCCCTTATGTACTTTCTCGCCAATCAGATCGACCGCATAGCCGCGTCGTGTAAATTCGCGTGCGTGATCGGCGATGGTGTTGTTGGTCCCGCCGATATCGCCGATACCACGAAAAACGATCGCCACGCGCGGCGTTGTCATGATGCGCCCTCCCAAGTCAGCGACCGGCCCTCGACGAATCGGCCAACGGCGGTCAGGGCCCGTTTTACATGTGTGTCGAAAGAAAACGAGGTCGCCACGCGTTCAATGCCGGCCGCGCTATATCGCGCATAGCGTGGGTTGTCGGCAAGCAGATCGATGATCGCTTTGGCCAGTATTTCGGGCGCGACGATACGCGGCGCGGCAATCGTATCCTCGTTCGGGTGATAGACCCACGGCGGCAAACCCTCGGCGTCTGCGCCGAGAGCCGCATAAGCCGCCAAGTCGGCTTGTGGCCACACGACGTCGCCGGTCTCTCTGTCGCTTGTGACCTCTACAAGACCATCCACGCCCGCAACCACGCTCGGTACTCCGTAGGCGGCGGCTTCGATGACAATCTGTCCAAACGGCTCGCGCAGTGCGGCATGTACGAGCAAATCAATCCCCGAATAGAACACGGCCATATCTGCAACCAGGCCGAGGAACGTGACCTGACGCGCCACGCCCAGGCGCTTGGCCAGGCGCATTAGCGAATCGCGCTGCGGTCCATCGCCGGCGATATGCAGCTCTGCCGAAATTCCACCGTCGCGCATGGAAGCGAGCGCATGGATCGCGAGTGCAACGCCCTTGATCGATTCCAACCGGGCGGCCACGCCCAGACGCCATGTAGGGGCGTCGGCGCAGCCTGAACGAGCCGCGGGCGCTTGGGGCATGAGCGCCGGACGCAGCGCATTGGGCACCACACAGAGCTGGCCCTGATAGCCCCAGCGCAGCTCCAGCATGCGGCGCGCGGCGTGGCTGTTGCATAACACCGCCTGCACGCCGTCAAGAAACCGGCGTTTGGACGCGCTCTCGCCGGTAAACCAGGCCGCTCCCCGTTCCCAGTAGATACAGCGTTGCGGCCCTGCGGCCGCCAGGGTGTCCTCGCTATCCCGCAGCCGGTTCCAGATCAGTACGGCGTCGGGCCGGCTTTCGCGGACATAGCGGCGTTGGCACGCGGCACGCAGCTGCGGCGGCCACTTGGGCAGCTTGAGTCGACCCGCGTATTTCTCACGCCGCAAGCGCACACTCGGATCCAGACGGTCCTGGATCAGGGGATGGGTCCGTTGCCCGCAGGCCACGATGTCGGAACGCCAGCCGGCCAGAGCGCGCGCACGGGCCACGAAATCCACGAACTGGAATTCAACGCCTCCGGCGCCGTCGAGGCTGACGTAATGCAACAGGCGCGGCACGGACTCAGGCACGCAGCGTCGCACTTTCGGCATATTCGCGTACGGCCACAAGCACCCGATCGACATGGTCATCAAAATCAAAGCGGCCAGCCACGCGCTCAATCGCGTTCGCGCTCGTTCGCGTATAAGCCGACGCGTCGGCCGTCACCTCATCGATCGCGGCCGCTAGGTCGGCCGGCTCGCACACCCGCGGTGCCGTAATCGCATCGTCGTCCGGGATATAAACCTTCGGCGGCAATCCGATGTTCTGCCCGCCCAGCGCGGCGTGTCGCTCGAGGTCGGCGGTCGGTTTCACGCAGATACCGGTCTGTCCGCTGGCAACGACTTCGGGCAAGCCGTCCACGGCGGTACAAACCACCGGCACGCCGGCGCTCTGCGCTTCGGCGGCGACCAGACCGAACGGCTCGCGCAGCGCGGGATGGACGAACACATCGATTTCGTCGAAAAAACCCGGCATGTCTTTAACGACACCGGCGAATCGGACATGAGAGGCAATACCCAGACGGTTTGCCAGTGCCTCGAGCGAGTCTCGCAGCGGCCCGTCGCCGGCAACGGTCAACACAGCATCGCGCCCTTGCTCGCGCAGCTCGGCCAACGCGTGAATCGCTAGCAGCCCGCCCTTGATCGGAATCTGCCGCCCGGCGATCCCCAATCGTAGTGGTGCGCCCGGTGTCAGTTCGCGGGGTCGCTTGGCCAGCGGCGCTCGCACACCATTCGGAATTACCCGGATCGGCCGGTTATAGCCCCAGCGAAGCTGGAGCATGCGCTTGGCCGCCAGCGAGTTGGCTATCACTGCCGGCATGGCCGCAAGCGCACGCTGTTTTTCGGCGTCGCCGCCGTGTAACCAGGCCGAGCCGTGCTCCCAGTACAGTGAACGCGCAGCCCCGAGACAATCGATCGCCCGCGCCTGTTGGTCAAGACGATTCCACAACAGGGCTACGTCCGGCGCCTGTCGGGCAATAGTGCGCTCGGCCCACAGTCGCCGAAGCATGGCCGGACGGCGCGGAATCTCGATGCCGCGCCATTTCTTCTCGAACGCGATCTCCTTGCAGATGTCTCGCACGTCAGCATGATGCCCATGCACCGTCTTGCTGCAGGCCACCACGGTTTGTATCACGTCCGAGCGCTGCGCCACGCGTCTCGCGAACGCCGCGAAGTGCTGCTCAACGCCACCAAAACCGGACAGGCTCACGTAGTGCGCCACTCGCAAAGCGTCTGACATATCGATATCAGCCGCGCTCGGCCAGCCAGTCCAGGTAACGCGGCACGCCCTGCTCCACACTCAGGAACTCGGCATCGTAGCCTGCCGCCCGGAGGGCGGCCATGTCGGCCTGGGTGAAACTCTGGTATCGGCCCTGCAGATGCTCGGGAAACGCGATATAGCGTTTTTCACCGCGGCCGTGCCAGTCGATCACCGCGTTGGCCACATCGTTAAAGCTCTGTGCGCGCCCGGTGCCGCAGTTGAAGACGCCGGAGACTTGCGGGTTGTCGAGCAGCCAGAGATTGACGGCTACTACGTCATCCACGTGGATGAAATCGCGCTCCTGGGCGCCGTCGGCGTAGCCGTCGGTGCCTTCGAACAGTCGGCAGTGGCCTTCATCGGCCACCTGCGCCGAAAAATGTCGCGCGACGCTGGCCATCTTGTCCTTGTGGGCCTCGCGCGGGCCATAAACATTGAAATAGCGCAGGCCGGCGACCTGCGAGGACGATGGATGCGCCCGCACGTATTGATCGAACGCACATTTGGAAAAGGCATACATGTTCAAGGGGCGCTCGGCTGCCGGGCGTTCGCAAAAATCCGGCCCCATGCCATAAACCGAAGCCGATGAGGCATAGAGGAACGGCACGCCGCGTGCGGTCGCCCAGCGGTGCAGGGTTTTGGAGTAGGTGAAGTTGCGCGCCATGACGTAGCGCCCGTCCCACTCGGTGGTGTCCGAACACGCCCCTTCATGGAAAATGGCCGCCACGTCGCCGAACTCGGCACCCGCGTCCATTTGAGCGGCGAGCTCGTCGTATTCCATGTAGTCGGAAAATGCGAGATCGGCCAGATTCAGGCATTTGCGGCCGTCGGTCAGGTCATCGACGACGAGGATGTCGGTCACGCCGCGGGCGTTCAGCCCGGCTACGATGTTACTGCCAATGAAGCCGGCGCCGCCGGTAACGATGATCATGCCCTGCCCTTTGTATCGCCGGATGTCAGACCATGGGCCGTCTGCCTCAAGCAAGCTTGTCGTAGAGCGCCTGATAACGATCGGCCATGGCCGCCACAGTATAACGGCTCACGCGATCTCGTCCGTTGGCGATCAGGCGTGCAGCCAGTTCCGGATCGTCGCGCAGCCGCTGACAGGCCGCGGCCAGCGCCGCTGAATCCCCCGGTGCGACGAGTAATCCGTTGACCTCGTGTTCCACGATTTCCGGAATACCGTCGACGGCGGTGGCCACGATCGGCACGCCCACGGCCATGGCATCCAGCAGCGTTGAGCCCAAGCCCTCGTGGCGAGACGGAAAGATAAAGATATCGAACGCCGCCAGATGATCGGCCACGTTATCCACGCGGCCGGTAAATACATGGGCCGCACCGGCGCCGGCGGCCTGTTTCAGCCCGGCTTCATCCTTGCCGTCGCCCACGAAGACGAAGCGCCAGTCGGCCCGATCCGCCAGCAGGAGGCGCGCCGCGGCCAGCGTGTCGTACTGGCCTTTCTGACTGTCGTCCAGGGCCCCGACCTGGCCCACGATCGTCTCGCCGCCCCAACGCGCGCGCAGCGCGGCTGCGGTCTGCGCACTAACCGGCATATCCGCGGCCGCGCTCGGAATCGTCTCAGTCGCAAGCCCGGGAAAACGCTCGGTCAATACGCGCCCGATCGCCCGCGATAGCACCACAACGCGTGCCGCGCGACGAAACATGGCTTTCGTAGCCGGCGACGCGCTGGGCGCATTATCGACCCGGCGCGTGACGATATACCGTGTGCCAAAGACATGCCACGCGCCATACGCCATGTGCGCGCCCTTGCCGTCGTGGGCATGCACGAGCGCACCGCGGAGATGATGAATCTTCAAGAGAAACGGCTTGCCGATCGCCACAATTTCCAGACGCGACACGTCGGCCAGCCGCGTGGCCAACGGTTGGCCGGCCCGTGTGACCAGTCGCTGGGTCACACCGCGCCGTGCCAGCTCGCGAATCAACAGTTCGGTCTGGCGCTCACCGCCGCGAAAGCCGCGCGCCAGATTCACGTGGATGATCGTGGCTAGCGCCTTGTCAGGCATGAGACTCACTGCTTTCGGCTGCGGCGTCGATCCACTGATGCCAGAGCTCGGCGATGCGCGCGCGCGCCGGCGGAGCGGTTTCGATGTCGATCATGGCCCGCTGCTCCTGTAGCGCCGCGCCGTGGGCAATGCGCCGATAATCGCGATACGCCCGCGTCAGGCACTGCACGTCGTCTAGCGCCCATATTTCCGCGGACTCCATGCTCTCGAGGATTCGAATGGCGTCCGTGAAGCGCACGATTTCGTTGAACCGCTGCCCGTAGGCGAGCGCCGCGAATTGCGCCAGAAATTCGATATCGATCAAACCGCCCGCCATTTGCTTCACGTCCAGCTCGTCGGCGGTACTTTCGTCTTTGTAATCGCGCATGCGAGTGCGCATGGCGCGCACTTCCCCGGCCAGCTCGGGCAACTCGCGCGGTCGTGCCAGGATATCCTGGCGCAACCACTCAAAGGCGTGGGCCAGTGCGGTGTTCCCGGCGACCGGGCGCGCGCGCACCAGCGCCTGATGTTCCCAGGTCCATGCCTTGTTGCGCTGATAATCCGCTAAAGCATCGATGTGCGACACCATGAGACCAGCGTTGCCCGACGGGCGCAGGCGCATATCGATCTCATAGGCGCGGCCGGCCATGGTCTGGGTCGACAGGACATGAATCAGCCGCTGTGCCAGGCGGGTGAAAAAGACCTGATGCGTAAGACTGCGCTGGCCGCTCACGGTTTCGCGCTCGGTCGGCCCGTCGTAGATGAAGACCAGATCCAGGTCCGACGCATAGCCCAGCTCGAGGCCACCGAGTTTGCCGTAAGCCACGATCGTGAAGCCACACATGCCGCCATCGTCGGCGCGCGGCTCGCCGAAACGTTCGCGCATTCGGGCCCAGGCGATATCCAGCGCCGCGGCCAGCACGACTTCGGCAATTTCGGTGAGCTTGTCGGAGACGATCATCAACGGCATGGCGTCGGTCACGTCGGCCGCGGCGACGCGTAGCACCGCGCTCTTCTGGAAGCGCCGCAGGGCGTTCATCTGGGCCTCGAGATCTGACGCCGCGATTGCGGCCTGTTCGCTGGCCAACGAGGCCGCGAGTTCGTCACGGCTCGGCGGCTGGTACAGCTGGCGCCGATCAAGCAGCGTATCCAGCAGTGCAGGCTGACCGGCGATATGGGTGGTGATCCAGTTGCTGGCCCCGCAGAGACGCGTCAGAGTCTTGAGGGCAGCCGGATGCTCGACCAGCAGCGCGATATAGTTGCTGCGGCCGATGATGGCCTCGATCACGGTTAACGTGCGAACGATTGCGCGATCCCGATCCACCGAATCTACCGGCTGACTCAGCAGCAGCGGGATCAGCCGCGCAACCCAGCGCCGACTTCGATCGCTCAATACGCGATAGAGCCGCTGCTCGCGCAGATCATCCAGGGCGCCGATGATCTCATCGACCTGCGTGAGACCGATGCGCTCCAACGTGCCCCGAGCCGTATCGACTTCCAGAGCGCCCGACCACAGCCGTGCCAGCGCTTTATCGTCGGCCGACTGCGCGGCGGCGGCATCATCGGTCTCGGGGTCGACAAAAACCTCGTCGAAAATACGATGTACCCGCTGGCGAAGCGCGGCGATATCGGCATCGAATGCCGATAACGTGTTGTATCCCATCGCGCGCGCGATGCGCTCACGCGCCACCTCGTCGTCCGGCAAGTCATGGGTCTGCTGGTCGTCGACCATTTGTAGCCGGTTTTCCAACCGACGCAGCGTGACGTAATCCGCATCCAGCGTTTCGGCGGTGTCGGGCAGCAGATGGCCGGCCTCCGCCAGCCGCGACAGCGTGATTCGCAGGCTCGTGGTCTGCAGATTGGGCTCTTGTCCGCCGCGAATCAGCTGAAACGCCTGGGCCACGAACTCGATCTCGCGAATACCGCCCAGGCCCAGCTTGATGTTGTTGGCGGCATCCGAGCGCACCACCTGGGCATCAATCATCGCCTTCATTTCACGGATCGACTCGAACGTGCCGTAATCCAGATAGCGGCGATACACGAACGGTCGCACCATGCGGATCAGCGCCTGCCCGGCCTCGATATCCCCGGCCACCGGGCGCGCCTTGACCCAGGCATAGCGCTCCCACTCACGCCCGTGGTTCTGATAATACGACTCCATCGCCGAAAGGCTGGCCACGAGGGCGCCCGAGTCCCCGAACGGTCGAAGCCGAGTATCCACGCGATAGACGAACCCATCGGCGGTGGTTTCCGACAGCAGCTGTACGGTCTTCTGCGCGATCTTTCTAAAATATGACGAGACATCGGTGTCGGCGTCGTCGGGGATGCTTAGATCATCGCGATAGGCAAAAATCAGGTCGATATCGGAAGAAAAATTGAGCTCACGCCCTCCGAGCTTTCCCATGCCGATAATCACGAGTCGCGCTGGCCTGCCTTGAGGATCCATCGGCGCAGCCAATCGCGGCGCGAGCGAACGCTCTGCGGCGCAGAGCGCAGCTTCAATACAGTCGTCGGCAAGATCGGACAGTGCGCCCAGTGTCGCCTCCAGGCTGTCGACGCCCATCAAATCACGCCATGCGATCACACTCAGCCAGCGATCTCGGTAGCGCCGAAGAGTCGCAGCCTGTTCACTAGGGTCATCGGTATCGGGCGGCGCCGGTCTCAGGTCGAGGTGCTCACGAGAAAATGCCTGGTCGGCGACGAGCTGCGACGACTCGAGCGGATGCGTGCTCAGCCAATCGGTTAGAAAGCGACTGCACTGGACGCCGGGGGCCTGCAAATCATCGATCGAATATTCTGGCCCCGCCATGATCGCTTCCTTGTGTGCAAACCGTCGCCGATAATGCCGGTGCAACACGTCGCACGCCAATCGGCGGTCGGTGGCCGAGAGCTGCGAATATCCTATACTGCGCAGATACAGTCGTCTTAAGAGAGCAGCTTTGCCCAGCGCATCGCGGCCCCTGATCGCTATCTATCTTCACGATCTTGCCGGCGGCGGATCGCAGATCGTGGCACTGCGTATCGCTCAGTGGTTTATAGACGATGGGCATGCGGTGGACGTCGTTGTGAACCATGATGCCGATACACTAAGCGCTCGTCTGCCCAACGGGGCCCGCCTCATCAGGCTCTCTCAATCGAATCAGGTCTGGACACGTCTGCATATGGTGGCCGCTGCGCACACGAGCTTGCGCTTGTTTGCGAAGTCGGTGTTTCAATCACGTCGACAGCTGGATCGTTTGCTCTATCTACCGTCGCTATGTGGGTATCTGCGTCGTCATCGGCCGGCATGGGTTCTGGGGAACTTGTGGCAGTTGGGTCTTACGCTGGCAACGGCACGCGCCCTGGCAGCGCCGGCGACACGGGTCGGCTGCATCTTTCACAGCGCATATTTCACCCAGTGCCAGCACCGATTGAAGACCGCCAAACGACCGCGCAAGTGGCAACGATTCCTGAATTTCTGTCGAACGGTGTACAACCGGCTCGACCACGTCGTAGCGGTCTCTCACGGCGTGGCACAGGACTTGATAGATGTCGTAGGCGTCGACCCACAACGCGTGAAGGTCATATACAACCCGTCAGCGCCTTGTGAATTGCGCGAACTGGCAGAGCGCCCGTGCCCTCACGCCTGGTTCGGCGAAGATCAGCCGCCTAACCTTTTGGCTGTAGGGCGTTTGTCACCGGAAAAACGATTCGACGTATTACTCGATGCAGTGGCCGCTATTGCCTCTAAGCCGCGATTGACCATCCTAGGTGAAGGTTCCCTGCGCGATGCGTTGAGCAGTCAAGCCCGACGTCTTGGACTGACCGAGCGCTTATCGATGCCGGGCTGGACCGACAATCCTTATCCGTATATCAATCGCGCCAGCGTGTTCGTCTTGTGTTCTCAGGCCGAAGGATTTTCTCTGGCGCTGGTTGAGGCCATGGCCTGCGGAACCCCTGTAGTGGCGCTCGATTGCCCGCATGGCCCGCGGGAGATTCTGGATAACGGGCGCTACGGTGCGCTCGTTCCTTTGAACGATGTCAGCGCCTTGAGCCACGCCATAACACAGGCCTTGAGCAACCCACCCGATCGATCGCTGTTGATGCACAGAGCCGAAGCCTTCGCCCCGCAACACGCGGCCCGCGCTTATCGCGCCCTGCGCGATGCAACGCTTCAGACAAGCGGATGATGCTGTGCCCGAGACTCGCAATACGCCAAGGGTGTCCGTCATTCTGCCAACGTTCAATCGGGCCTATTGCTTGGCGCGAACGATCGACTCAGTACTTGCGCAGACCGTTACCGATTTCGAGCTGATAATCGTCGACGGAGCTATGCTCAATCGTGGTGTATAGGCGAGTTTGAAACAGGCGGCGTATCCGGCTGGAATGGAAGTACCACCACCCATCCAGCCATGAAGGATACGCCATGGAACACGATACGCATGAGCCTGATACAAGACCAGCAACCGAGGTCGACGACCCGCTCACCGACCTGCTGCGCCGCGGCGCACGCGACTTGCTGAGACAAGCCGTGGAAGCCGAGCTGCAAACCTTTCTGGACGACACGGCCGAGCGTCGTTTGCCCGATGGGCGCCGGGCCGTGGTGCGCAACGGCCATCAGCCCGAGCGCCTGATCCAGACCGGTATCGGCGACGTGCCAGTCCGCTTGCCCAAGACCCGGGATCGCTCCGGCGCCGGTTTGCGCTTTCACTCCGGGCTGTTACCACCGTATCTGCGACGTACGCGGTCGATCGAGGCGTTGTTGCCGTGGCTCTATCTCAAAGGGATCTCGACCGGTGATTTCGCCGAAGCGCTGACGGCCCTGCTCGGCGACGGCGCGGCCGGTCTGTCGGCCGGCACGCTATCGCGACTCAAGCAGAAATGGCGCGTCGAGTACGACGCCTGGCACCAGCGCGATCTGTCCGCTCACCGCTACCTGTACTGGTGGGCGGATGGCGTGCACTTCAACCTGCGGGGCGACGACACACGCGCCTGCCTGCTGGTGATCATCGGCGTGTTGCCCGACGGCACGAAAGAGTTCGTGGCCATCGACGACGGCGTGCGCGAGTCCACGCAGAGCTGGTACGAGCTGCTGGTGCATGTGCGCGATCGTCAGGGACTGACCCACGTACCGCAGCTGGCGATCGGTGACGGGGCGCTGGGCTTTTGGAACGCGGTGTCCCAAGTCTATCCACCCACACGCCACCAGCGCTGCTGGGTGCACAAGACCGCCAACGTGCTCAACAAACTGCCGAAGAAAGCACAGCCCAAGGCCAAATCAGCACTTCAGGCCGTCTGGATGGCCGAGACCCGGGCAGACGCGGAACACGCCTTTGACGCCTTTGTCACGGCCTACGAAAACAAATATCCGAAGGCGACCGAATGCCTGAGCAAGGACCGCGCCGAATTGCTGACGTTCTACGACTTCCCCGGCGCGCACTGGCAATCGATCCGTACCACCAACCCGATCGAGTCGACGTTTGCCACGGTGCGGCTGCGCACCGCCAAGACGCGCGGCTG
>DCKU01000027.1 GCA_002320455.1 Salinisphaera sp. UBA1666 | reverse complement strand
CAAGCGCTGTTTTGCGGCAATCCAGCGTTCTAGCACGCTTGCGCAGAATGACTGCGCAGCGCGCGCTACGCCTCGTCTTGCCGCAAAACAGCGCTTGGCGCGGACTCGCATGAAACCTCAACAGGCCCTTGGCAACGCGTTATTCTGGCCCGCTCGTTTGACCATGCCGCACGCGCCATGACCCAGAAAGAAAAACGCCCGCTTTATATCCCGCATGCCGGCCCCAAGCTGCTGGAGATGCCGCTGCTCAACAAGGGCAGCGCCTTTACCGCCGATGAGCGGGTGGATTTCAATCTGATCGGCCTGCTGCCGCAGAACGTCGAATCGATCGAAGAACAGGTCGAGCGGGCCTACAAGCAGTACCAGGCCTGCGATTCGGATCTGGACAAGCACATCTATCTGCGGGGCATCCAGGACGACAACGAGACGATGTTCTTCCGACTGCTGGACGATCATCTCGAAGAGATGATGCCCATCATCTATACCCCGACGGTGGGTGAGGCCTGCGAGCAGTTCTCCGAAATCTATCGCAACCACCGCGGGCTGTTTGTGTCCTATCCGGATCGGCATCGCATGGACGATATCCTGCGCAGTGCCACCAAGGACAACGTGCGCGTAATCGTGGTCACCGACGGCGAGCGCATCCTGGGCCTGGGCGACCAGGGCATCGGCGGCATGGGCATCCCCATCGGCAAGCTGTCGCTGTATACCGCATGTGGCGGCGTATCGCCGGCGTATACGCTGCCCGTGGTGCTCGATGTGGGCACCAATAACCAGCAGCTGCTGGATGACCCCATGTACATGGGCTGGCGCCACGAGCGTATCTCCGACGAGGCCTACGCCGAGTTCGTGGATCTGTTCGTACAGGCGGTCAAGCGCCGCTGGCCCAACGTGTTGCTGCAGTTCGAGGACTTTGCCCAAACCAACGCCAATCCGCTGCTGGCGCGTTATCGCGATGAGATCTGTAGCTTCAATGACGATATCCAGGGCACCGCGGCCATTTGTGTCGGCTCGTTGCTGGCCGCCTGCAAGGCCAAGGGAGAGAAAGTCTCCGAACAGACCATTACCTTCGTGGGCGCCGGCTCGGCCGGCTGCGGCATCGCCGAACAGATCGTCGTGGCCATGACCGAAGAGGGGTTGTCCGAGGCCGAAGCGCGGGCGCGGATCTTCATGATCGATCGGGTGGGCCTGCTCACCGACGACGTCGACGGCCTGTACGACTTCCAGGCTCGGCTGGCCCAGAAATCTGAGGCTATCGCCGACTGGCCCACGCCGCCGCGCGACGACGCGGCCTTGATGCGCGTCATCGAGAATGCCAAACCCACGGTGCTGATCGGCGTATCGGGCCAGCGCGGCCTGTTCTCGGAAGAAATCGTGAAGACGATGCACGCTGGCTGCGAGCATCCGTTCATCATGCCGCTGTCCAACCCCACGTCTCGGGTCGAGGCCACGCCGCAGGACATCCTGACGTGGACCGATGGTGCGGCACTCGTGGCCACCGGCAGTCCTTTCGACGATGTAGTGATCGGTGACCGACGGATTCCGATCGCCCAGTGCAACAACGCGTATATTTTTCCGGGCGTGGGCCTGGGCGTTATCGCGGCTCAGGCACGGCGGGTGACCGATACGATGCTGATGGCAGCCTCCCGCGCACTGGCCGAGAACTCGCCGCTGGCCACCTCGGATACTGGCTCGCTCCTACCGCCGCTGTCTGAGGTCAAGGCGCTGTCGAAAGCGATCGCCGTGGCCGTGGCCAAGCAGGCCCAGGAAGACGGCGTCGCACTAGGCTCCAGCGACGAAGCGATCCGTGAATCGGTCGAGCGTAATTTCTGGGTGCCCCGCTATCGGCGTTATCGACGCGCCGCGTTCTAGCGCGGTTACGGTCGAGCCGTTTGTGACAGACGTCGTGAACGGCGCGACTAGATCGAGGCGCCGGCGACTTACGCCGCGGCGTTCGAACGCGCTCGTTTTTCGCGGATATAGAGCTGTTTGCGAACACGGGCCACGACCGTACCGTCGGCGGTGGTGATGTCGTTTTCAAACCAGCGCAGGACTTTATCCCCGCCTGCGGCCGCCTCGCGGACTTCGGCGAGGGTGGCCGCGCTCAGCTTGAAGTGCGCATAAACGGTCTCACGCCCCGGGGCTACGAAATCGATTTCGCCCGCGGCGTCCCAGACGATATGCCCGCGTCCGATGGATTCGGTCATCAACAGCGCCCAGAATGGGTCACACATCTTGAACAGATTGCCGCCGAACTGCGTGCCGAAATAATTCTTGTTCCAGGACCTGAGCTTGAGTGCCACTGACGCGCTGGACCAGTCGTCGGCGATATGACGCACGCGGATGCCGCTGGCCAGAAACGGCGGCCACCAACACATGGCACGTGCCAGGGTGTGAGGTTTCATAGCGTGCCCGTTTTGGAAAAGACGTATTTTTTACATTAAGGGAGCTCTGCACAACCTGTCGCGCTCGCGCCGGGTGCTTTGCGCGTGGCTGGCGAGAAAAGGCGCGCGTAGCGTGCTTGTTGCACGCCAGCGTCCTTGACGAAGACCAGGCGTGCGCAATGCCCCGGCGCCGCGCTTTGCGCACATGCTTCGCATGGGGTGCGACCGCAAATGCGCCGCTACAGCGTTGCCGAGCTGGACCTGCCGATTGGCAATGATTGGGGCAGGCGCTGCGCTCGGACGCCTCGTATCGACGCATTTGACCTTGAAAATCTTTCTATGGCGAACGCGGGCCGCGAGAGGTTATGCAGAGCTTCCTTAACGCCGCACGATGCGATAGATCCCGTCGCGGACGTCCGTCAGGCCCTTGTCGCGCAGGGCCGCGCTCTTGGCGGGCCCGCGCCGCTCGGCCATCAGGTCGACGTGGGCATAGCGCCCGTACAGGCCGCCCACGTCTTCATCGGTGACAGAAAACGGCGGGCCCTCCATCAAGGCTTCGTCGTAGGAAAACGTGATGAGCAGGCCGGTGGCACCGCGACGCAGGCCCGGCATGAGATGGGCCACGTAATCCTCGCGCAGGCCGTCGGGCAGGGCGATAAGCGCCGCCCGGTCGTAGAAGCCTTCAAAACGCGTCAGCTCGGCCGGCGTCATATCGAAAATATCGCCGACGCGAATCTCGATATTGGGGCTTGTGAAACAATCGAAAGCGCCGCGTTTTTTACGCGTATAGGCGATGTTCTGTTCCTTGAAAAAAGCCTCGGCGGCCTTCTCCGACAGCTCGATGCCGGTCACGCGGTAGCCCTGGTCCGCCAGCCAGCGCATATCCAGGCTTTTGCCAGCCAGCGGCACCAAGATGCGGCTGCCTGCCTTCAACCCCAGGGCAGGCCAGTGATCGACGAGGACCGGATGGACCTCGTCTTGATGAAAACCGATGTCGTCGTTGCTCCAGCGCGCGTGCCAGAATTCCCTGTCCATTACACCTGCTCGTCGAGTTCTGGATAGTGACGAAAGATGCCGTCGTTGTTGAAGGCCAGCCGTCGATCACTGTCCAGATACGCCCGAATCCCCGGTCGGTGGGCCACGCGGTGCACCAGCTCGTCGAGCCAGGGCGTGGTCATGAGGCGCATGGCGTTTGGAAAGGCGTATCGCAGCCCGCGCATGACCTGGAACAGTGAAAGATCAAGGGTAGTACAGCCGTCGCCCACGATCCAATCGTGGCCCATGGGGTTCTCGGTCAAGCTGCGCTCGAAATACGCCAGAAACGCCGGCAACCGTTCGTGGCGAAACGCGCGGGCGGCCTGGCGGGCGGTATCCACGATGTCTTCGTAGTAGATCTCCGGTCCCAGCGGGTGATGCACGTTGTGAATCTCGGCCACGAAGTCGGCGAGGGTGAGTTGCAGCTGGACTAGGCGACGAAAATCGCGGTCGCTGCTCGGCCTGAGATCCAGCGGATAGGCCAACCACGCAAGAATATTGGCCACCTGAGACACCGACTCGAGCGCCGTTTCTACAATCGGCGGGGCAAAATGCGCGCCGCGATTGATCATTTCGGCCACCGCCGCAGCCCCTCGTTGCCGCCCGACGTCAACATAGTCGACCCCGGCGTCCTCGAAGGCCAGACGTATAAACTCGCCGCGTCCGGGGATAGTGGGCCAGTAGTACAGCGCATACGTCATGACGTCTCTCGTGATGGCAGCGATACGCTTTAATTGAGCAAAGCCGGTCCCGGGCGTCAACGAGTCCGCGTATCAGCGCGCGACGAAAAACGTCAGAACAGCGCTGTTTGCTGCATATCGGGTGCTTCGTCGACGAAGCCGGACAGCCCGACGCCCACCAGGCGATAGCGGGTCGAGACAGGCAGTTCGACACGCCAGCGCAGCGCCAGAGCGATCTCGTGCAACTCGGCACACGAGGCCGGTGGCACCGGTGGGGTATAGCTGCGCGTCAAGATCTGGAAGTCCGCGGTCTTGAGCTTGAGCACCACGGTACGCGCCACGCGATCGGCTTTGCGTTGATAGGCCGCCCAGGTCTTGTCGGCCATGCGCTGGATATGCGGGGCTAGATCAGCCAGAACCTCGTCGGCCGACAATGTGTCTTCGGCCGAAATCTGGGCAGCCGCGCGGTGGGTCTTGACCGGCCGCTCGTCGATGCCGCGCGCCAGCTCGGCCAGGCGTTGGCCCCAGCGCCCGAAGCGCTCGACAAGCACGTCGGGCGACAACGCGCGTAGCTCACCCATCGTGTGCAGGCCCATGTCGGCGAGTTTGGCGCGCATGACCCGGCCGACGCCGGGGATCTTGGCCACGTCTAGGTCGTGCAGAAAACGATCAACCTGATGCGGCTTGATCACGAACTGGCCGTCGGGCTTACGCCAGTCGGAGGCAATCTTGGCCAAGAACTTGTTGGGGGCGATACCGGCAGAGGCCGTCAGCCCCGTAGTGTCGCGGATCTCGCCGCGAATGGCGGCCGCGGTAGCCGTAGCCGACGGTGAGGCGATCAAGGGGTGGGTGACATCCAGATACGCCTCGTCCAGCGACAACGGCTCGACATGCGGCGTGTAGCGAAAAAAGATCTCTCGAATCTGGGCGGATACAGCCTTGTAGCGGGCAAAGTCCGGGTCCACGAACACCGCGTTCGGGCAGAGCTTGGCCGCGCGCATGGCCGGCATGGCCGAGCGCACGCCAAACGGGCGCGCCTCATAGCTGGCCGCGGTCACCACGGCCCTGGGGCTTTTCTTGCAGACGACCACGGGCAGGCCCCGCAGTTCCGGCCGGTCGCGCTGCTCCACCGAGGCATAGAACGCATCCATGTCTACGTGGACGATCTTGCGCGCAGCGCTTGGATGATCGGATGAGCCCGGCATGACCCAGGTATATGCCGACGTCGGGCGCTGTGTGCAAGCGGGTTTCAGTATCCCGGGGCGAAAATCACGGCACAATGGCGGCCTAGCGTTCGCCGCGGCGCCGCCGGGCCGCCGGTGTCAATCAACGGTGACAGGGCATAGCGTATGACCGAACCTGATAACCCAGTCGATCACGACGTCGTTACGGCCTGGCAGGCCGATCATGCGTTTTCGTATGCCGCCATCGCGCATCTGCTCGAAGCCGTGCGCGCCGGGGCGGGTGACATGGCCATGTTCGATCACGCCGAATTGGGCGGGCCGGGGCAATGGATGCGCGGCGGGCTCATTCTGACGGGGCGGCCCGACGATACGATCCTCACGCATCGCATCGACGCTCTCTGCCAGGCCATATCCGAGCACGTGCGGGCCGAATCACCCACGGCACAGGCCTGGCCGTCCGCTGACTCGACGCCGCAGGCGCGCTGGTGGCCGGACGAGTTGGGCAGCCCCGACGCGGCCGGTGCCAGCGACGAGCTGGCGTATGCGTACTTTCGGGCCCGTTCGCGCCTGGCGGTGCGCCGCGGGGGCGACGTCACGCTGTTCGATACCGGGGCGGCCGAGATCATCGGCGTGGCCCAGAGCCGTAGTGACGGACAGACGCATACCGTCTTCACCACGCCGGAAGGCGAGCTGACGCTGGACGATATGGCGCGCGTCGCGACGCCGGAGCCCGAGGCGGGCACCGGCGAGGGCGCGGCCGCAGGCATCCTGGATACGCTCGAACGCCTGGGCGAGCTACACGCCCAGGGCGTACTCACCGACGCCGAGTTCACAGCCAAGAAGCGCGAGCTGCTCGATCGGCTCTAGCCGGCCGAGCGACGAGCTGCCAGATTCACGATCCGGCGATCCTCGGCCGGTGGTGTTTCGGCTTGGTTGAACGCGGCCCCGCTGTCGTCGTCACAGGCGGCAACGTCGCCCGGGCAGTAACGCGCCTGTAGATACTCGGCCAGTGCGTCCTGCTCGCTGCCGGTGGCTGCAAAGCCCGAGCGGCCGGGGTCGTAATCCACGGCGACCGCACTGGCGTCGTCGGCTACGCCGGGGTCCAGCTCGCGACGCTGTGGGGTGCCGAGATTTTTCAGCGGATAGCCGTCGCCACAGTCGGCGCCGTCCGGGCTGTAGTTGTCACCCGGCACGCAGGCCGCGGTGAAGGCCAGAAACACGGCACGGATCGGCGTGTCGGCCGGCACCGCCAGCATGCCGTTCTCGACCAGCACGCGGGTTTCCGTGCCGCTTGCGTCTGTCAGCGCGATACGCCGGATACGGTTGCCGTCGGTATTGGCCGCGCGATTGGCCTGGCCACTGCTGCGGGCCGTGTTGGCCGGGTCAAAGGTGATATGAAAGCCGCCGATCTGGGGGAACTGGCCGGGCGTGGCTCCGTCGGTGGTGGCCGCCACGGCATATTCCATCACATCGCGCAGCTCGGCGGCAGTGAGCGTGACGAGCGTCAGGCTGTTGTTGAAACGCAGCGCGCCGGCGATATCGAACTGCGACACACCGCCGTCCGGCTTGCCGATCGAAGCATTGGCCTGGGGCGGCAATAGATCCGGGGCGCCGCTGCTGCCCGGTGGCACCACCACACGGCCAATGTCGTCGCGGATGCCACCGCCGTTCTTGATGGCGATCTGGACGCCCGGCTCGGCCCGCCGGGCATAGAACAGGTTGGCGTCGGCGGTCAGATCACCCAGGTTGGTTTCTTCGGTGCGTACCTGTGTGCGACGACCGTCCAGATAGACATCGGTCACGCCCTGGATATTGCCGTCCTGATCGGCCAGTACCGACTGCAGGGCGGCCTGGGTCTCGGTGACAGCGGTGGGGGCGGTGATATCCAGATCACGATTGGCCAGGGTCTCGACCACGGCATCGGTGCTGGCCCAGGCGCCGTTGACGCTGCTGTCCAGCGACGAGGGCAGCAGGTGGCCGTCGGCATCGAAATCCACCACCAGACGGCCCAGGTATTTGTAGTCGCCGTCGACGTTGACGACCAGAGTGGGCTCACCGTCGGCGTCTTCGAGTTGGATGGGATAGGGTCCGGCGGCCGTGTCGCCAGCGCGCAGCACATCGTTTTCGTCGGCCAGCAACGTGTTGGAGCCGCCGGCCACGATGATATCCACGCCGCGCAGGCGCTCGGCCAGCGCCTGTTCGATGGCGATCTGTTGCATATGCGCAAGCAGCACGATCTTGTCGATGCCGCGTGCGGTGAGTGCATCGACGGCCGGCTGGATGGCGGCTGCCAGCGCGTCGTAGCCGGCCGGCGTCATCGTGAAGTCGGTCGGCGATAGCGCCAGCCCGCCGGTGGCCGTGATGCTGGCCAGCAGCGGCGTGCTGGCGCCCACCAGGCCGATGGTCTGGCCGCCGACCTCGACCGTGGCCGAGCCGCTGACCCGTCCGGCGCTCTGGGCGGCGGGCCGGCCCGAGGCCGCGATCAACGGCTCCAGATTGTCGTCACCGGCAAAATCCGTGTTGGTCGACAGATAAGGAAACTCCGCGCCAGGGTAAGCAGGCCCACTTTCCGGCTCGTCGGCGGCGATCAGCCCGGCGAAGGCTTCAGTGCCCTGGTCCAGATCGTGGTTGCCCAGAGCCGAGGCCGCGGTCCCGAATGCGTTGACGAAGACGATATCGCCACGGCCGTTGCCGGGCACGCCGAGCGCGGCCTGAGTGGCCGGGGTGCGCACGCCGGCCGCGAAAAAGCGCGGGCCGGGGATGAAATTGTCGCCGGAGCTGGCCACCAGTGTGTTGTCAGTCAGCGTCGGCACGCTGCGAAACGCGCTGACCAGCTCCGAGAAGTTGACAACGTTATCCAGTGCGTCGGTCGAGCCGTCCATATCCGCAAAATGCAGCAGCTGCAGCCGATAGGCCGTCTCGGCAGGCGGCGCGTCTTGACCGGGCGTCGGCGCACTATCGCGCTGGTTAAGCGCCACGGACGCATCGTCACTACAAGCGGTCAGGCCCGCGGCCGCCAGGCTGGTCATCAAAGCCAGTAGCCGCGCGGCGCGGCGTATCGGTCGGTGCTGCATTATTTCCCCCAAAAACAAGAACCGGCAGGCAATCGCAAAAGCCTAGACCGAGTGCGTGACAACCCCGTGACGCAAGAGTGCCACCGCGTCACTGGCCCTCGGGCCTGCGGGCTTTCACAATAAGACATCGCCACGCCAACCCGATGCCATGCTCTCCTACCAGCACGCCTACCACGCCGGCAGCTTTGCCGATGTCCATAAACATCTGGCGTTATTCGGCTTGTTGTCAGCGCTTCAAGCCAAGACGTCGGCAATCACCATGGTGGATACGCACGCCGGGCGCGGGCTCTATCCGCTGGCCGATGCCCATACACGGCAGGCGGGCGAATACCGTGACGGCATCGTGCCCGTCTGGGCCCAGCGCAAGGCGCTGGCGGCCGATCCGCTGCTAGACGACTGGCTGGGCCGGCTGGCCGGCCTCCAGTCGGGAGAAGCGTTGCGCGTCTACCCTGGCTCGCCCTGGTGGTTTGCCCAAGCGCAGCGGCGCCAGGATCCGCTTTCGTTGTTCGAGCTGCACCCCGGCGAGCATCGCGGTCTGGACAGCCAGACCTCTCTCGCCCGCAAGCAGATCCGCCGGATTCATGCCGACGGCCTGGCCGGGCTCGCCAAGATGCAGCCGGTGGCCACGCCGCGCCTGTGCGCGCTGATCGATCCCAGCTACGAGGTGAAGACCGAGTACCGCGACGTCCTAAAAGCCTTCAAGCAGGTCGCCAAGAAAACACGACACGCCGTCATCCTGGTCTGGTATCCGCTGCTGGCCGACGATCGTCATCGCACGCTGACCGACGGGCTGGGCCGTGCCGGGATTCCTAAAATCTGGCAGAGCGAGCTGGTGCACCACGATCTGGCGCCCGGGCAGTCGGGCATGTACGGCAGCGGGCTGGTGCTGCTCAACCCGCCGTACCAGCTGGATCAGCGTCTCGACGCAGGCCTTACCGCCATCACACGCGTCTGGGGCGGCCAAGCGCGGTGCCAGAGCCGCTGGCTGGCCGGCGAGTAGCTTGCCTGGCGCAGGCGATCCTTAGCGGCGCTTGGCGCTAAAGACGGTAGGGTAGCGCCCCGTAGAGTCGTTGCATTCTTCCTGGGCACGGTATTTCAACAGCCGGAAGTGGCCGTCTACCCACTGCCAGGTGCGTTGTCCGCCACAGCCGCCGCGTCCGCGCGCCTTGTACTGGTCGGTCAGCGTCTGCGTCTTGGCGTTCTAGGGCGTGTCGTCATAAGATGAGGCGGCGCATCGGCGGCCAAGCCGCG
>DCKU01000037.1 GCA_002320455.1 Salinisphaera sp. UBA1666 | reverse complement strand
ACACGATTTGCGGACGCCAACGCGGCGCTCGTATGAAGCCTCAACAGGCCCTATGGCGTATACGTTCGTCCGCGCCAGGTGCGTGGGCGCCCGCGACGGGCGGCTGCCAGCGCCTGCCACTGAAGCACAAGTGTCACAGCAGTCGCTGCCGGGTGTAGCACCACGGCCAGGGCGCGTTGCCCGGTGGCCCGGGCGACGGCCACGCGGGCTGTAACCAGGAGCGTGATCGCGACCAGGCTGGCGGCCAGCGCTGTCTGATGAGCGCTGGCCCATGCCGCCAGTGCGGCTAGGAACGGCCCGATATGTCCGCCGGCCAGCAGCAGGGTCCAGACCGGCAGGCCGATCGGCGTGGCCATGCCTTCGGTGGCGTCCTTGGAAAAGCCGCGCCAGGCGCTGGCCAGGCCCTCATACATGCGACAGCGTGCCAGGCCGGCTGCGTTGAATAGATCCGTGGCATGGCCGGCGCGACGCACGTTGGCCGGCAGGTGCAGACCGTCGTGCATGTGCGTGGCCATCGCGCCATGTCCGCCGGCGTCGGCATAGGCGCGGCGGGTCGCGAGCATGAGCTGGCCGCAACCGGCGGCCAGGCTCGGTGCTCGTGGCATCAATCGCGCCAGTGCAATCGGTAGATAGCCCAGTAGCAACACCGGAATCATGGGGACCAGCAGAGTTTCGCCCCAGGTGTTGGTGGGCTGTTGCGGGAAGCCGCTGGCCAGTCCCAGCCGGCGCCGATGAAGCCAGCCCGCGGATCGGACCAGGGCGTCCGGCGACAATGTGACGTCAGCATCCATGAAAAGCAGCGTGTCGTGGCGAGCCGCCTCGGCGAGCTGGGCACAGGCGTGTTGCTTGCCGTTGATGCCCGGCGGAAGCGCGGCGCCGTGGATCAGACGCAGGCGTGGATCGGCAGAGGCCATCTGCAGAACGCGTGTGGCAGTATCGTCGCTGGAGCCATCGTCGAGGACTATGACCTCCAGCGCGACGTCGCGGCTGGCTAGCGCAGCGGCCAGCGTGGCCTCGATGCGCGCGGCTTCGTCGCGGGCCGGGATGAGCAGAGACACCGGAATGGGCTGACCGTGGCCCGAGACAGGCCCGGGGACACGAAACAGGCCCAGGTTCATCAGCGTGAGCCCGACATAGAGAGCGGTCAGCGCCAAGCAACCGAGCGCGAACCAGAGCATCACGAGGCGTCGCGGTCGTGGCGTGCGTCAAAGGCTCGGCCGGCGAGTGCGGCCTTGATCCGCCGGCCCAGATCATAGATCCCGCCCACGCCGGCGCCGCCGGCGATCAGCGTGTCGAAGCGGGACGGCTCGCGGGCGATGGCGTCTTCGGCCAGAGCATTCATGCAGGTCGCAAGGTCGGTGGTTAGCGTCTTATCTGTGGCCTCGGCACCGAGACGTGGGGCGCCGAACCGACACAAGGCCTCGGGCTTTTTCTCGCTCCAGAAGGGATATTCCACGGCCAGCGGCAGGGCTACGGCCTCGGGCACGCGCGCCAGCAGGCGGGCCAGACCGGGGCGCAGAGCGACCGGGCGATCTCGCGGGTCGGCGAACTCGCCCTGGGCGGTGATCCAGAGCATGCGCTGTGGCGCGTCCAGCAGGCCGGTGGCCACGCGCATGAAACGGGCAGCGCCGCGATAGCCTTCGGTCTCGATGCCGAAAATGCCGGCCCGCTCGAGGATTCGATACTGGGACAGGGCGGCTGCGTCCATGGGCCCGTAGCTCTCACGCGCGGCGAACAGCCGCTGTGCCAGCACGATGAACAGTGCCGGGTCCCACCAGGCCGGGTGGTTGGAATAGACCACGATGGGCCGGTCGGCGGCGAGTCCGGCCAGCGACGGATCGAGACCGGGGCGGGCCAGGCGCAGCGCATGGAAAGAGGCGGCCATCTGGCGTTGCATCACCCAGGTGAAAAACGCCACGGCCAGTGCCGAGCGCCGGGCAGCCACCGCGTCTGCGGCTGGGGTCACGCCGCGCCCTGCCGGGCGCTGAAGTCAGCGTCCAGGGCGTCGGCGGCGATCCAGCCGGACATCAGCGCCATGGGCATGCCCGGGCCGGGATGCGCAGAGCCGCCGGCCAGATACAGGCCGTCGACGTAGCGGCTGCGATTGCCGGGCTTGAAGGCACCCATCATCTTGCCGTGGCTGGCCAGGCCGTAGATGGCCCCGTCCAGTACGCGATAGCGCTCGTGGATATCCTGCGGGGTGAGGGCGCGCTCGACCACGATGCGCTGTTCCAGGTCATCCATGCCGGCGGCCCGCGCCAGCTTGTTTAGGATGACCTGGCGATAGCCCGGCAACATCTCTTGCCAGTTCTGGCCGGGGCGTATATACGGCGTGTGGACCAGCACATAGAGCGCTTCGCCGCCCTCGGGGGCCACGCCGGGTTCGGTGCGTGACGGGGCCGCTATATAGGCGGTCGGGTCGGGTGCGGGAATGCCCTGGTGATAGATCGCGTCGAACTCTTCTTCCGGGTCACGCGAGAACACGAAGTTGTGATGCGCGAGATGCGCGTAGGCCCGGTCCAGGCCCAGATAGAGCACCACGCCCGAGCAGGCGGGCTCGCGCGGGCCGGTCTTGGCAAAAGCCTTGGCCGGGGAGCCGCCCACCAGCTCGTCGTAGGTGCGCACCGAGTCCATGTTGGAGATCACGGCGTCGAAGGCCATCGCGTGGCCGTCGGTGGTCTTGATGCCGGTGGCACGTCGCCCGTCGCATGTAATTTCGGCCACGTCGACGCCGGTGTGGAAGGCCACGCCCAGCGATTCGGCCAGCCGGGCCAAAGCCTTGGGCACGGCGCGCGTGCCACCCATGGGATACCACACCCCTTCGCCCACCTGCATGTGGGCGATACCGGCCAGCACCGCCGGCGAGGCAGCGGGCGAGCTGCCCACATATTGGATGAAGTGATCCAGCATCTGGGCCACGCGCTCATCCTTGACGTGCTTGCGCACCAGCTGGCCCATGGATTGATGCATGCGCAGCGCCATCACGTCGCGCATGGTCTTCCACGACATGTTCTGGCCGACGTCGATGGTGTCCCGCAGGTCTTGTACGGCTTTCCAGAAGAAGAACTTGTCGGAGATGCGCGACAGGTTCTCGGCCACGCTCAGAAAATCGCGATAGCCTTTCTCGCTGCCGGGCGCAAAGGCTGCCAGCTCCCGGTCCATGGTGGCCATGTCCTGGTGCAGATCCAAAACGTCGCCGCCGTCGAAGAAACAGCGCCACTGCGGGTCCAGGCGGACCAGGTCCAGCATGGCCTCGATGGGCGTATCGGCCTCGCCGAAGATCCGCTCCAGCACGCGCGGCACGGTCAGGATCGTGGGCCCCATGTCGAAGCGGAAACCATCCTCTTCCCAGACCGCGGCCTTGCCGCCAAGCCAGTCGTTCTTTTCCAGCACGGTGACGTCGTAACCGCGGGCGGCTGCGGTGACCGCAGCGGCCAGCCCGCCGAGGCCCGCGCCGATGATGCCGATGGTGGGCCGGTTCATGCGAGCACTCCTTTGCGCGATAGGTTCAGATCGTCGTCGATCAGCCGGGCGGCAATACGCGCCGATTCAAAGATGGTAGGCAGGCCGCTGCCCGGATGGGTGCCGCCGCCCGTCAGATAGACCCGCTCCAGATCCTCGAAGCGGTTGTTGGGCCGCCAGTGCAGCATCTGGCCGATGTTGTGCGCCAGATTGAAGGTCGCACCGCGGTAAATGTCATAGCGCGTGGCCCAGTCGGCCGGGGTGATCATGTGCCAGGTCTTGATCCGGGCATCGAGTGTCTCACGGGAGATGTTCACCAGGCCGGCCAGCCGGTTGAGCATCAGCTCGCGATAGCGTGGACCGGCCTCGTCCCAATCCATGGGGCCACCGTCGGCGGCGAGATTACCCACCGGAGCCAGCATATAGATGGTGCTGTGGCCCGCCGGGGCCAGCGTGGGATCGGTCTGGCTGGCGTTCTGGATATATAGCGTGGGGTCTTTGGGCGCGCGCTGGGCCTCGATGGCCCGGATATCGCCCAGATAATCGGCCGACAGATGAATCGTGTGGTGGTGCAGCTCGGGATAGTCGCCTTCCAGGCCCAGATACAGCATGCAGGTCGAGCAGCTGTATTGTTTGGTTTCGATGCGTTTATCTGTCCATTTCTTGCGCAGCCGGTCAGGCACCAGCTTGTGCATGGCGCCGGCAAAGTCGGCGTTGATCACCATGGCATCGGCCGGATAAAAGCCTTGGCCGGTGACGGCTCCCACGGCCTTCTTGCCGTCGAACTCGATGCGCTGTACCGGCTCGGACAAACGAATATCTACGCCGGTATCGCGCGCAACGCGCGCCATGGCCTCGGTAATCGCCCCGCAGCCGCCGATAGGGTGGTAGACGCCAAAGCCGTGCTCGACGTGCGAGAGAATCGTGAACAGGCTCGGGCACTTGAACGGCGACATGCCCAGATATTTCGACTGAAACGAAAACGCCAGCCGCACCTGCGGGTTGTTGAACCAGCGCTTGAGATCGTTATCCACACTGGTTAGCGGGCGCATCAGCGGCAGGGCCTTCAACACGTCGGGGTGCGTCAGATCACGAAGTCCGGCAAACGGACGCTGCAACAGCGGACGAAACGCATCGAACTTGATGCGGTTGGCCGCCAGGAACGCCGGAACCTGCTCGGCATCGTGGGCGTCGAAACGCGCGACTTCGGCCTGCAGCTTGTCGACATCGTGGCTGGCCAGGATCGAACCGCCGGACTCGAAGATCAGCCGATACATCGGGTCCAGGCGCACCAGCTCGACCTCGTCCTCGAAGCGCCGCCCGCAGGCCTCAAATATCTCCGACAGAATCTCGGGGTAGAGAAAAAACGTGGGCCCAAGGTCGAACGTGAAACCGTCCATGGCCAGGGACGATGTCCGACCGCCGACGCGATCCTCACGCTCGAGCAGGGTCACGGCTGCGCCCTGGGCGGCCAGCAGCATGGCCGCAGCCAGCCCGCCGGGCCCCGCGCCGATGATGACGACCTGCTTGCCTTGGGGCCGGCCGGTCAGGCCGCGAAGCTGGGACAGCGCCTGGCGGGCGCCGGCGCGCAGAGCGTTTTGAATCATGCGGTTGCCTGTGTCGGGCGACGCGATACCACGACCGCGATATAAGAGCTCGGTGCATTTACGTCGCGCGTGCGGGCCGCGATGCAATGCCCCGTCGTGCCTCTTACACGCGATAGTATGACGTATCACGTTCACGTCCTTACGGGCGTGTATCGCCTGCAACGGACGACAGATGCATGTCGGAAACGCCTACCGAAGACTGCGCGGTCGCGCTTGCCGGCTATATTCGGGCAGCGCGCGGTGCCCAGGCCGCCTGGCAGGCGCGCAGCACCCGCCAGCGCGTGCGGCTCATCGGGGCCTTGCGGCATGCGCTGGCGGCCGACGCCGACGGTGTGGTTGCGGCCGTGGGCGAGCGTTTTGATCGCGGCCCGTCCGAAACGCTGACCGCTGAAGTCATCCCGCTGGCCGATGCCGCCCGTTTAATCGCGCGTCAAGGCGAAGCGATACTGGCGCCGCGGCGTTTCGCCGCGGCCGGTCGACCGGCCTGGCTGTGGGGCGTGACGGGCGAGACACGCCGCGTGGCCCACGGTGTGGTGGCCATTATCGCGCCGGGCAACTATCGCCTGCTGCTGGCCGGCGTACAGATTGCCCAGGCGCTGGCGGCCGGTAACGCGGTGGTGGTCAAGCCCGCGCCCGGGGCCAGCGCGCCTATCCTCTGGCTGCGCGAGGCCCTGATCGCGGCCGGACTGCCCGAGGCGCTGTTTCAGGTGCTGGACGAAACCCACGCAGCGGGCCGGGCTCTGGCCGCGGCCGATGTCGACAAACTGGTGCTGACCGGCTCGGCGGCCACCGGCCGCGCGGTGGCCGCCCGGCTTGCCGAGCGCGGCGTGCCGGCCACGCTTGAGCTGTCCGGCAATGATGCGGTGTTCGTGCTGGCCTCGGCCGATATCGCTCTGGCCGCGCGGTCCATTGTCTGGGGCATGAGCATCAACGGCGGGGCCACCTGTATCGCCCCGCGACGCATCATCGTGGCCCGCGCCTGCTACGGCGCACTGGCGGCCGCGCTGGCCGCTGAGTTGGCCAGGGCCACGCCGCGCACGGTGGCTGCAACGCCGCATGCAACAGCCTGTGAGCAGGTGGCCGCCGCCATGGATAACGGCTGGCAGCTTTTGGGCCGCGCGCCGCAAATGAGCGATGCCCGCATGGCCCCTTGTGTTTTGAGTCGCGATAGCGTCGCCGAGCCGCCGCTGCCGGGCGATCTATTCGCGCCGGTCGCGGCGATGACGGTCTTTGACGATGTCGAGGCAGCGCTCCTCAACGAACAGAACAGTATTTATGCTCTCGGCAGCGCGGTTTTCGGTGCAGACGACGCCGCCCGGGCGCTGGCGCGTCGCCTGCCGGCGGGCGTGGTTACGGTCAACGATCTCATCGCACCCACGGCCGATCCTCGCGCGCCGTTTGCCGGCGCCCGGGCCAGCGGCTACGGCGTGACCCGCGGTGCCGAAGGCCTGCGGGCCATGACGCGGCCCCAGACCGTGCTCACGCGGGCGGGCAAGCGCCGGCCCCATCTGGCCACGCCCGGTGCTCAGGATGCCGATCTGTTCAAGGCCTATCTGACTATGGCCCACGGACGCGGCCTGCGCCGGCGTCTGGCAGGGCTCAGGGCGGCGATAGCGGCTGCGAGGGGGCGTTGACAATACGGGCTAGAAATACTGCATCGAAAAACGAATGGTGCCGCCCGGCTCAGACAGTTTGATCGCGGCGTCGTCATAACTCGGCGGGCCGTGATGCATCTGGGCGTCGTTGGAAAAACCCATGCCTTCCTTGGGCCAGCCGATCCAGTTGGTATCGAGCCGGTCGTTGTTATTGGTATCGGCATAGGCCTGCACCGCGTAAACGCCCGGCGGGATATCGTGAATGGTCACGCTGGCCTGGCCGTCGGCATTCGCCGGCGCGCTGCCCTTGTAGGCACACTGGGCCTCGGTAAAGTGCTTGCGATCGCAGACGGCGACACGGACCACGCCGTCGATATCCTCTACGTCCGTGATATTTACGGTGAGGGTCGCGGCTGCGGCCGGGGTCAGACCCGCCGTTAGCAGTAACACGCTGATCAGCACCCGTTGCATCATGGCTCCTCCGTCGAAGTCGATAGGTTCGGCGCCCGGCCAAGGCCGGCCAATAGGCCCTGGGCGCCCACCACGGCCAGGCAGGCCACCAGGTAGGCATCAGAAAACGCCGCGGTGGCCGCACCGTGCGTATAGAGCGGGTTGAGCGCGCCGGCGCCAGTGGCCTGGCGTGCGGTCAATACGCTGCCAAAGACTGCCGCACCCGTGCCCGAACCCAGAAAGAAGAACAGCTGATAGATGCCAAAGCCCACGCCCGCAATCTCGGCGGACAAGGCCTTGGAGGCGGCATTGGCCGCCGGCGAGGTCACCCCGGCATAGCCGGTGCTGGCAATGATCAGGCCGACGGCCACCAGCCACGGCGCCCCGCCCACGGCCACCGACGAAAGAAACACCAGCCCGGCCAGCAGGATCGTAAGGCTCGTACTCAGGACCGCACGGGGTGTGAACCGGTCTGACAACCGGCCGATGGTGGGCGACAGCAGGGCCACCGAAAACGCACCGGGGGCGATGGTCAGCCCGGTCTGAAACGCGGACAGCCCCATCTGATTAATGAGTAGCAGCGGCGTCGGGAACAGGCCCCCGCCGATGAATGCGCCCTGGGAGAGCAGCGCGATACCGGCCGCCGACAAGAACTGGCGATTAGCGAACAGCGCCGGCGGGGCAAACGGATAGGCCGCCCGGCGAATCCGCAGCGCGAAGCCGGCCAGCAAGACGCCAGCGGTGATGAGCGCGCCCCAGGCCTGCGGCGCAGCCAGACCGGCATGATTGGCCGACGTCAGACCGAACAACAGCGCGGCCGCGCCGCCGGCCAGCAGCAGCCCGCCGGCCAGATCCAGCCGGGCCAGGCGATGCGCCCGATCGGCGCGTTCGCCGCTCGCCTCGGGCAGGTAGCGCCAGGCGGCCACGAACAACACGCCGATGACGGCCAGGGTGCCAAAAAACAGGATCCGCCAGCCTGCCGCCGTGACGCCCACCCCGGCCACCAGCGGCCCGGCCGCGGCCCCCATCCCCACAGCCGAGGAGAGCGTGCCGAAGACCGCGCCGCGCTGCCCGGCCGGAAACAGTCGCGCGACCGATCCATAGGCCAGCGAGGGAATGGCCGCGGCGCCTGCGGCCTGGATGGCCCGGCCGGCCACCAGCACGCCGAAGCTCGGCGCGAGGGCGGCGATCAACGAGCCGATGCCGAAGATCACCAGCGCGGATAGAAACGTCGCCCGCAGGCTGTAGCTGTCGGAAACGCGCCCGTACAGGGCCACCCCGGTAGCAAACACGATGGAATAGGCCGTGATGATCCAGCCCGACGTACTGGCCGCGATGCCCAGCGCTGCACTCACCGCCGGAATGGCCACGTTGACCATGCTGTTGTTGAGCACGCTGGTGAATGCGGCCAGCACCATCACCAGCAGCAGTGGGTTGGTCAGCGGTGAGGTCGAGGCGGTATCAGACGTGCGATTCATGCCGGATGTTCAAAGAACGAGCCGGGCGTACTCTGCCACGAGCGCCGTGGCCGTGCGTTGTACATGCCGGCATTAACCGGTGGTTAGAAGCCCAGGCCCATCTGATCCCCGGGGGCCGGCGGCGGGGCAAACTGTGTGGTATCCAGCGCAAAACGGTGTTGATTCAGACCGTGTTGCCGACAGGCCAGGCGAAACCGCTTGGCGATCAGCTCGGCGTAGGTGCCGGTACCGGTCATGCGCGTGCCCCAGGCCGAGTCATAATCCGCGCCGCCGCGCATCTGGTTGATCAGGCTCATCACGTGGGCGGCACGGTCGGGGTAATGGGTATCTAGCCACTCGCGAAACAGGGTCTTCACGCTGTGGGGCAGGCGCAGTAGGACATAGTTGGCCCGGGTGGCGCCGGCGCCGGCCGCCTGGGCCACGAGATGCTCGATTTCGTGGTCGGTGATCATGGGGATGATCGGCGCGACCAGCGCGCCGGTCGGCACACCCGCCCGGGCCAGTTCGGCAATGGTGTTCAAACGCTGCCTCGGCGATGCCGCACGCGGCTCGAGCGTGCGCTTGATGGCGCCGTCCAGGCTGGTCACGGAGACGAATACGCTCACCAGGTTGCGCCGGGCCATGCGCGTCAGGATGTCCAGGTCGCGCGTGACGTGGGCGCCTTTGGTGATGATAGAGACCGGCTGGTTGAAGGCCTCGGCGGTTTCCAGAATCTCGCGCGTGATCGCCAGCCGGCGGTCGTCAGGCTGATAGGGATCGGTATTGGCGCCCAGCGTGATCGGCTCGCAGGTATAGACGCGGTGCCGCAGCTCGTCGGCCAGCAGCGTGGCGGCTTCGGGCTTGTAGTAGAGCTCGGTTTCGAAATCGCGCCCGGCTGAATGGTCGAGATACTCGTGCGTGGGCCGGGCAAAGCAGTAGATACAGCCGTGGGCACAGCCCTTGTACGGGTTGATGGAGGCTGAAAACGGCACGTCGGGCGAGTCGTTGCGCGCGATCACGCGCCGCGTGGGATCGCGATGCAGACGCGTCGGCGGCGCCTGTTCGCCCGCGGCTTCGACCTCGTCGGCCAGGGTATTCCAGCCGTCGTCGAAATCCTCGGCGTGGGTCGCTGCGAACCGGCTGGCCGTGTTAGTCAACGCGCCGCGCGATTTGTGATGAACGGGCCGGTGTGTCATTCGATGACTGTATGAAAATACAGCCATAAGAGCAATATGGCTGCCCTACGGCGTGTCAGCACGCCGCCGGTGCCGTGGCATGGTTATTTAGATGTATTTGACAACGATAGGGCCGCCGCCTACATTGCTGCCACTCTCCGATCCTGCGCGGTGTCATCATTTCTCGGCCTGGCTGTTCTTCCATGCGATCTCTTCTCGGCGGTGGCGTGGGGCTGGTGTTGTCGGCGGCGACTACGCTGCTGCTTGGCGCCTGTGCCGTCGGCCCGGACTACCAGGCACCCGCCGGGCCGGCCGACTCGGCTTACGACATCAACGAGCGCACCGCCGGCGATACGGCCACCGACGACGAGCAGGCGACGGGGGCCATGGCCCCCCAGGCGTTCGATGCGGCTGCCAGGGTGCGATCCGACTGGTATCGAATCTTCGGCTCCCAGCGCCTGGACGGGCTGATTGCTCGGGCCGTCGAACACAGCCCGACGCTGGCCGCCGGCCAGGCCCGGATCCAGGCCGCGCGTGAAGTCGTCAAGCAGAACAAAGCCGCACTCTATCCGCAGATCAACGTCGGGGCGGGCTATGACCGGCGACGGGTGACGGGCGCGCAGTTCGGGATCAACGACCCGACGTTCACCAACGTATTCAATTTCTACGATGCCCAGGCCACCGCCAGCTATGACCTGGATCTGTTCGGGCGCACGCGACGCGAGATCGAGGCTGCCAACGCCGCGCTCGATCGTCAGCAGTACCGGGTGGTGGATACCTACGTCACGTTGATCAACAACGTAGTGGCCACCGCGGTGGCCGAGGCCGGCCTCAACGCGGCCATCGACACCACGCGCGCCTTGATCGATAGCCAGCAGAACGCGCTGGATATCGTGAACCAGCAGATCGCCTTGGGTGCCGCGATCGAGGCCGATGCGACCCAGGTGCGTACCCAGCTGGCGCGCACGCGGGCGTCGCTGGAGCCCCTGAAGAAACAGAAAGCGCTGGCCGTGAACCGGCTGGCGGTGCTGATCGGCCAGGCACCCGGCGACTTCGAGGATCCTGCCTTCACTCTGAATGAGCTGCGGCTGCCGCAGACCCTGCCGGCCAGCCTGCCAAGCCAGCTGGTCAGTCAGCGGCCCGATATCCTGGCCGCCGCGGCCGCGGTGCACGCCGCCAGCGCCGAGATCGGCGTGGCCACGGCCAATCTATTGCCTGATCTGCGGATCAGCGGCTCCTACAGCCGTCAGGCGCTCACCCCGGCCAATCTGGGCGATCCCGTCAACGCGCTTTATACGCTGGGCGCCCAGCTAGCCGCGCCCATCTTTGCCGGCGGCCGGCTGCGCGCACGGCGTCGCCAGGCCAAGGATTTGTACGTGGCCGCGCTGGCCGAATATCGCGCAACGGCCCTGTCAGCTTTCGGCGACGTCGCCAACGCGCTGCGCTCGTTGGAATCCGACGCCCGTGCGCTGGTGGCCCAGCGCACGGCTGTAGACGCCGCGCGGGATAACCTGGCTACGGTACGCGCCCAGATCGACAACGGTGCTGCGGATTATGTCGCGCTGTATACGGCCCAGGCCCAGTATCAAACTGCCGAGCTTGCCTTCACCGAGGCCCGCGTGACGCGCTATCGCGATACGGCTGATCTGTTCCGCGCGCTGGGCGGCGGCTGGGCGGATGAGAACGGCCAGCCCTTGCCTGCCGCCACCGGACAGCCGGCGGCCACAGCCGAATAGGCCCGCACTACGGGGCGATCTTCTTGCCGGCCCAGTCGAACAGTTGGCCCGTGTCGTCCGGCGTAAGCTGGGCGATAACGCCCAGCAGATGCTTGGCGGCCTGAATCGGCGTTTGTAGCTGCTTGTCGGGCACGCGCTTTTGAAACGGCGCCGACAGGTCGGTGTCGACGGTGCCGGGATGCAGGCCCACGCAGATCAGGCGTTTGGATTTACGCGCCAGCTCGATCGAGGCGGTTCGGGTGAGCTGGTTCTGGGCCGCCTTGGAGGCGCGATAGCCGTACCAGCCGCCATAGCCGTTGTCGGAGATCGAGCCCACCCGCGCGCTGATCGACGCCAGCACCGCGCGCTCGCCGTGAGTCATCAGATCGGCGAAGTGCTTGATCATCAGCGCTGGGCCGGTGGCATTGACCGCAAAGCTGGCCGCGAAGTGCTCGGGCTGGATATCGGCCAGGCGTTTTTCCGGCCACTGGTCGTTGGCTTCGTCGTGCAGCAGGCCGGCGCAGTTGATCAACAGGTCCAGCCGTTCGTGACGTGCCCCCACCGCTTGGCGGGCCTCGCGGATACTGGCTTCGTCGGTGATATCCAGGGCCACGATCGCCAGGCGCTGTTCGCCGACCTCGCCCTGCAGGCTCGTGAGCGCGTCGGCGTTGGCCGGGCGTCGCGTGGTGGCGGTGATGCGCGTCGCATCGTCTTCGAGCAGCTGTTGGACGAGCGCCAGGCCGAGGCCGCGGGCGCCGCCCTGGATCAGAATATGTTTCGTGGTCATGGCGATGGCTGTGCAGGATCGGCCGCTTGAGTGGGGTTCAGGGTACGCGAGATGCGGCCAGGCAGATGTTGGCGGCGCGCCGTGTCAGCCGATCAGCCAGCTCAGCAGGACGACCCCCAGAGCCGTGACGACGATGCCCGAGATCAATCGCAACGCGAGCAGCCGGCGCAGCCCGGCGATGAGTATCAACACGCCGAGCACCAGTATCACCAGGCTGGCCGTGGAGTCGCCGATGCCCAAGGTATCGCGCAGGCCGGCATAGAAGCCGCCGAGGGCCTCGGACAGGTGCGTCAACAGCCAGGCCAGACCGTCGACGACGGTGCGGATCAGAGCGCCGAGCTGTTCGCCGGCCCAGTGAAAGAGCGACTCGTTGTCCATCGCGCGCGCCTGTTGCGGTTCGGCTCGACAGTCTAGGGGCTGTGGCCGCTTCGTACGAGCGCCGCGTTGGCGC
>DCKU01000109.1 GCA_002320455.1 Salinisphaera sp. UBA1666 | reverse complement strand
GCGCAAAGCACGTGGGGCGACCGCAACAGGTTGTGCAGAGCTTCCTTAGCACGCATCCCGCTGCGATTTTGTGCCGAACGCACGCGCCCGGCCGCGCCGTGATGGTGCCGGCTGCGCATGACTAAGCCCGTGCGGCGCCGTCGACGTTGGGTGCTGGGCCCGCTGATCGGCCTAGGTGTTCTCACAAGCATACTGGCCGGCGTAGCCGTAATCGGTATTCCGTTGGCCGATCGCTTCGTGCCCGAATATCAAGACGTGCTCGTGTCCCGGCTGGAGCACGCGCTAGATGCGGATATCCAGATCGGGGGGCTCTCGCTCGGGGTCTCGCGACAGGGCCCTATGGTCTATCTCAACGATCTGGCCATTACCCACCACGGCGAATCCGAGCCGGCTATCACCGCCGACCGGGCCGGGCTCGCATTTTCCCTGCTGGATCTCATCAGCGGCCAGTACGTACCCGACGGCATCCGCCTGGATGGCCCCAAGCTGGCGGTGACGATTCAAAACGGGCGCCCCGGCCTTGCCCATTGGCCTCGCGGCAACAGCGCGTTGACGCTCGAACGCCTGACGGCGTTTCGTCGTTATCTGGGCGAGCTGATCGTCGACGACGGCCAGTTGACCGTGATCGCGCCCCAGCTGCCCGGCGGTCGCGCGCAGTGGCAGAGCCTGGACGTGAATATAGCCGAAAACGCGCCTGACGTGCTCGAGGCCTCGCTGTCCGCCGACGGCCCCGACTGGTGGTCCGCGGTGGCTGCCAACGCCCGGCTGAGCGGCGATTTGGCGCCGACCGCCCAGGCTCGTTTTCACCTGAGCGCGACCGGCCTGCGGCCGGCAAGGCTGCTACGGGCTGCCACCGGGCACGAGGCAGCGGCCACAAGCGGCACCACAGACCTCACGCTCGACGGCCGCTGGCGCGAGCGTGGCCTGGCCGATACCACCCTGACCGTTGACCAGGCACCGATCACGCGCGAGACCGGCGCTCCGGATGGCCATGGCGATCACGATCGCGATGACGAAACAACAATAGTGCCCGGATTTTCAAAGCGCCTGACCGTGCAAGCCAGCGCCGACGATCCACGGGTTCGTATCACGAGCGCGGATACCGCGGACGCGCCGGCGCTGCGTATCGTGGCATCGCTGGCCGATCAAACCGTGCAGGCCACAGCTCATGATCTATCCGCCGAGCGACTGGCGGCCATCGCGCGCTGGTGGCGCCCGGACCTCGCGGCCACCCGCCTGACCGGGCGTATCCCGACGATCGAGATGGCCGGCGGTCTGAATCAACCGTGGCACGCCCGGGCCGACTTCGCCCAAATCGTTGTGGGCAACGATCGCTATCGCATCGGCCCGCTCGGCGGCCGGCTCACCCACACGGCGGGCCAGAACACGCTGGTCTTTGACGGCGCCCAGGGACAGATCGTGTCCGAACGCTATCTGTCTGAACCGCTGGCGCTGACCGATCTGGGGGGCCGCGTGAGCTGGCACCCAAGCGGGCACCGCACGCGTTTTGATCTGGATGATCTACGCCTGGCCAGCCGCGAGGCCCGGCTGTCGGCCAATGGACACGTCACGACGCATGCCGGGGAGGCCCCGGATCTGGATCTGGACGTGGCCCTGTCGGCGCCGGATATTCCGCGTCTTCTGGACCGGCTGCCGCAGGATCCGGACTTGCCCAACCCCAAGCTCCGCGATTGGCTCGATCAAGCCATCACCGCCGGCACGCTGGACGAAGGCCAGATCTCGATACGGGGGCCGGCCGATCGGTTTCCGTTTGCCGATCCGCGCCCCGGCGAGCGCTTCGACGTGACGCTTGCCGGCCACGATCTGGATATCCGCTACAAACCCGGCTGGCCGGCGCTCGAACAAACCGCCGGCCGCCTGACCCTGAGCGGCGCGATGCTGGACGCCGCCATCAGCCACGGTCGGATCAACGGTGTGGCCATTGACCGCGCCACGGCCCACGTTCCCGACGTGCGCGAACCCGTTCTGGCGGTCAACGGCCAGGTCAAAAACGCGCCGGCGCCGCAGATGTTGTCGTTTCTGTCGCACTCGCCGCTGTCCGACAAGTTCGGGGCCCTACTGAAGGCTATCGACGTAGCCGGGCCGGCCGACCTGGCGCTTGATCTGTCGCTGCCGCTCAAGCCCGAGCTGGGCGATATCGCCGTCGACGGCCGGGTTACCGCGCGGGGCAATACGCTGACGCAAGACTACCTACCCGCCCCGATTCGCGATATTCGCGGCCGGCTCAACTTCGACGAAACCGGGCTCGTGGCGCGTGATCTGGCCGGGCGTATCAACGACGTCGCACTCACCGCTGATGTCTTGCCGGCCCCGGGTAATCGACAGCGCATCGTGGCCCGGGCCACCCCGCACCTGCCCGAAGATCGATCGGTCCTGTCCAAATACCTGCCACCGGTCTGGCTGGGCTATATCGACGGCACACTGCCGCTGAATATCGCGTTTTCCGTGGGCGGACACGGCGCCATCAGCCCGATCGAGATCACCTCCGATCTGGCCGGCACCGCCGTCAATCTACCGGCCCCGGCCGACAAGCGCGCCGAGACGACAAGGGCCGCTCGCGTCATCGTTGATCCCGACAAGCGCCGGATCACCGCGGACATCGACAAGCGTATCCACGTCGACACGCGCCTGGCGCCGGACGGCGGGCCCGAGCGCATGCTGGTGCGCCTGGGCGAACGTGGTAAGACGCTTAGCGCGCCGTCCGGCCACGGGCTCTGGGTCGGCGGCGAGGCCGAGCGCGTCGAGGCCAAGGGCTGGTTCGATGTGGTGCGCCACGTGCTCTACGAAGACAGTCGTGCCAAACAGCACACCGCCGGCCAAGCCGACACCGCGGCCGCCGGCGACTCCTTTTCGTTCCTGGGCGGCGATATCAACACGCGCCGACTCGCCGTGGGCGATCGCTACGTGGCCGGGCCGGCCATCCGCGCGGTTTCGCTCGTGGGCGAGCCGGGCTGGCGGATCAACGTCGACGGTGCAGACAGTCAGGGCCAGGCGACGTACACGACCGGGCCCAGTCCGCAGCAGTCGGCGCCCATCGCGATCGCCGCCAACTTCAAACGGCTACGGCTGCAGACCGACGCCAAAGAACAACAGGCCGAACAAGACGCCCGCGCCGAGGCCAAGGCCAACGGCGACACGAGCAGCCTGATGTGGCCAGACCTGTCGCCGAACAACCTGCCGGCGCTATCGGTCTACGTGGCCGACTTCGAGGTCGACGACATGGTCTTCGGCCAGCTTCAGGCCAACGCCCGCGTGACCGACAACGGGTGGTCGCTGGATCAGCTGATGCTGTCCGGCGGCGCGCTGACCGGCCGAATCGCCGCCGATTGGCAAGTGCAACGAGACATCACCACCGCGGGCGCTAGCGCCCGCCTGAAAGGCCGCGGCCTGGCCCAGCTCATCCGCACGTTCGGCTTCGCGGCACCGGTGAGCGCCGACAAGACCCGTATCGATGCCCGTCTGTCGATCGCGCCCAACGTGGCCGGCCTGGATCTCTTGCATCTCAACGGCAACGTCGATCTGGCAATGGACGACGGCAGCCTGCTCAGCGTAGAGCCCGGTCCCGGGCGTCTGCTGGGGCTGTTCAATTTGTACGTGCTGCCGCGGCGTCTCACGCTGAACTTCCGCGACGTGGTCGACAAGGGCCTGGCTTTCGATAAAGCCCGGGCCAAATTCTTGATTCGCAACGGACAAGCATTCAGCAAAAACGCGATGGTCGTTACGCCCTCGTCCAATATCGAGATCACGGGGCGTGTGGGCCTGGCCACGCGTGACTACGACGAGCGCGTAAGTATCCAGCCCAAGCTCGGCAGCGGCGTGGCCATCGCCAGCGCTGTGCTGGGCGGGCCCGCAGTCGGGGCCGCCGTATTCGCGGTCCAGAAACTGCTGGAAAAGCCGCTATCGGATATTTCTGCCGTGAGCTATCGCCTGAAAGGCAGCTGGGATGACCCGCAGATCATCGAACCCCACGCCGAGGGCCGCCCGGCCGACGACCCGCCGGATGACGACGAGGCTCCGGCCGGCTGACGACAGCGCGCCCGGCTCGTATATTGGTGTCATTGCCTTGTGCCCTGTTGGGCCTGTTGATGCTGTTGAAGAGCGCCGCATGACCGAATCGCTGACCCGTGTTGCTGCTATCCAGATGAACTCGCGCGGCGAGGTGGCCCCTAATCTGGCCCGCGCGGACGACCTGCTGCGCGAGGCCGCACGCCGCGGCGCGCGTCTAGCGGTCCTGCCCGAAAACTTTGCGCTGATGGGCGCCCACGAAACCGACAAGCTGGGCGTGGTCGAAGCCGACGGCGCAGGCAACGGACACACACCGATCCAGGACAGCCTGGCCGAATCCGCGCGCCGCCACGGGCTGTGGATCGCCGCTGGCACGATTCCGCTGGCCAGCCCCGAGGCCGATCGGGTTTACTCCGCACTGTGCGTCTACGATGACACCGGACGGCGCGTGGCCCGCTACAACAAGATCCATCTATTCGACGTGGGCCTGCCGGACTCCAAGGAGGCCTATCGTGAATCGGCTACGTTCATGCCTGGCGACAACGCCCCGGTCGTCATCGACACTCCGGTGGGCCGTCTGGGGCTGTCGATCTGCTACGACCTGCGCTTTCCCGAGCTTTATCGTCAGCTCTCGGCCGCCGGCGCCGAGGTCATCGTCGCCCCGTCTGCGTTTACCTACACCACCGGCACCGCCCACTGGCATATTCTCACCCGCGCCCGGGCGATCGAGAATCTGGCCACGGTCATCGCCCCTAACCAGGCCGGCCATCACGCCAGCGGACGGCGGACCTATGGTCACTCGCTGATCTGCGACGCCTGGGGCCAGATCACCTCCGAGGCCCGCTCGGACGCCAACGAAGTGGTCGTTGCCGATATCGACCGTGAGCGCGCCGCGCGCATCCGCGACGGCTTTCCCTGCCTGACGCATCGCCGTCTCGGCTAACTGGAGTTCTGTCATGAGCACGCAACAGATTCGTTTCTCCGAGACCGGTGGCCCGGAGGTCATGCGCCTGGTCGAGACCGAGCAGCCGCGCCCGGCCGCCGATGAAGTCGTCATCGAAAACCGCGCCATCGGGCTGAACTTCATCGATATCTATTACCGTACTGGGCTCTACCCCACCGATCTGCCCAGCGGGCTGGGCACCGAAGGCGCCGGCGTGGTGGTGGCCGTTGGCGCGGACGTGTCCGACTTTGCCGAGGGCGATCGCGTGGCCTATGCCATGGGTCCCTTGGGCGCTTATGCCACGCATGTCGCCATGCCCGCGCGCGTCGTCATTGCCCTGCCGGCGGATGTGGACTTCGAGACCGCGGCCGCCGGGATGCTCAAGGGCCTGACGGCCCAGTACCTGCTGCGTCAGACCCATCGACTCGTCGCCGGCGAGACCATCGTCTTCCACGCCGCCGCCGGCGGCGTGGGCAGCATCGCCTGCCAGTGGGCCGCGGCACTCGGCGCTCGGGTCATCGGCACGGTGTCATCGCCCGAAAAAGCCGGCATCGCTCGCGATAACGGCGCCTGGCAGACCATCGACTACACCAAAGAATCCGTGCCCGAGCGTGTGATGGCGCTGACCGACGGCGCCGGCGTGCCCGTGGTCTACGACTCGGTGGGCCGCGATACCTGGGCCGACTCGCTGGCCTGTCTGCAGAAACGCGGGCTCATGGTGTCGTTTGGCAACGCCTCCGGCCCGGTCGAGGGCGTCAATCTGGTCGAGCTCAACCGCGGCGGCTCGTTGTTCGTGACCCGCCCCAGCCTCGGCGGCTATGCCGATACCCGGGCCCGCTACGAGATGATGTGTGCTGATCTGTTCGCCGTACTGGCCAGCGGCGACGTGCGGGTGCCGATCGGCCAGCGCTTCGACCTGGCCGAGGCCGGCGCGGCCCACACCGCGCTCGCCGAGCGACGAACGACCGGCTCGACCATTCTTTTGCCCTGATACACAGGGCGTCAGTGATAGCCTAGGGCGATGCAAAACACTCTCGATATCGCCTCCGATACCCTGCTCGGCCCCGCGGCCATCGATGCGGCTCAGCTCGAAGCCACTCTGTCCGGGCTGATGCAGCCGGGCGTGGACTATGCCGATCTGTATTTTCAGATCCTGGCCAACGAATCCTGGCTGCTGGAGGACAGCGTGGTCCGCAGTGCCGGCGCGTCGACCGCGCAAGGCGTGGGCGTGCGCGTACTGTCTGGGGAGCAGACCGGCTTTGCCTACGCCGACGAGCTGGCGCTGCCGGCGTTGACCCAGGCCTCGCAGGCGGCACGAGCGATCGCTCGCGGCGGCCAGAGTGCCGCCATCAACGCCCTCACCCGTCGCGATACGGGCCCGGCCACGCGCTATGCGCCGATCGATCCGGCGGACTCGCTGGACGCCGAGACCAAGGTCGCGCTGCTGCACCACGCCGATCGTATCGCCCGCGACGCCGATCCGCGCGTGGTGCGCGTCACGGTCTCGCTGGCCGGCAGCGCCGATACCATGCTGGTGGCGGCAAGCGACGGCACGCTGTGCGGCGACGTGCGTCCGATGGTGCGCTTCAATGTCTCGGTCCAGGTCGAGGAGAGCGGCAAGCGCGAGTTCGGCAGCGCCGGCGGCGGCGGCGGCCGGCTGTCCTACGAGATCTACACCGGCGACGATGACCTCGTGGCTCACTACGCCCGCGAGGCCGTGCGTCGAGCCACCATCCGGCTCAAGGCCGCCGATGCCCCGGCCGGTTCCATGCCGGTGGTGCTGGGCAACGGCTGGTCGGGCGTATTACTGCACGAAGCCGTAGGCCACGGTCTGGAAGGAGATTTCAACCGCCGCGGGGCCTCCAACTTCTCCGGCAAGATCGGCCAGAAAGTGGCCTCGGATCTGTGCACGGTGGTCGACGACGGCACGCTGGACGGCCGGCGCGGCAGCCTGGCCGTGGACGATGAGGGCACGCCGGCGGCGTGCAATACGCTGATCGAGAACGGCGTGCTGACCGGCTATATGCAGGACAAACACAACGCACGGCTCATGGGCATGGCTCCCACCGGCAACGCCCGGCGCGAGTCTTATGCCCATACCGTCATGCCGCGCATGACCAATACCTATCTGCGCCCCGGTGACAGTGATCCGGCCGATATCATCGCCTCGGTGGACGACGGCATCTATGCCGCCAACTTCGGCGGCGGCTCGGTCGATATCACTTCGGGCAACTTCGTATTCACAGTCGACGAGGCCTATCGCATCCGAAACGGCCGCCTGGGCGAGCCGCTCAAGGGCGTCACCCTCATCGGCAACGGGCCCGACGTCATGGGTCGTGTGTCGATGGTGGGCAACGACTGGGCGCTGGATTCCGGCGTGGGCACCTGTGGCAAGCACGGCCAGAGCGTGCCCGTGGGCGTCGGCCAGCCCAGCCTGCGGGTGGATGCGATCACGGTCGGCGGCACCGAGGCGGCCGGCTGAACATGGCCCGCGCCAAGCACAGGCCGGCCCGCACCGGCGCGCGCGAACCGGCGACGTCGCTGCGACTCATCGGCGGCGAATGGCGCAGCCGGCGCGTACCGATCGCCGACCGGCCGGGCCTTCGGCCCACGCCCGATCGCGTGCGAGAAACCCTGTTCAACTGGCTGGCCCCACGTCTGGCGGGGGCGGCCTGTGCCGATCTGTTCGCCGGCACGGGCGCCTTGGGGCTCGAAGCCCTGTCGCGCGGCGCGGCCTCATCACTTTTCGTAGAAAGTGACGATCTGGCCGCGCGGGCAATCGATCACGCACTGACCACACTATCGGCCGGCTCGCGGGGCCGTGTGATGCGTGGTGACGCCACGCGGGCCGATGCGCTGGTCGCACCGGCCTCGCTGGATATTGTGTTCATCGACCCGCCGTTTGCCGCCCAGCTGCACGGCGCCGCACTTGCCGGTATTGCCGTGGCGCTCAAGCCCGAGGCGCGGATCTATCTCGAATATCCGCTGGCCGAGGCCCAGGCGATCGCCGAGCGGCTGGCCCCAAATTTCGAGTTGCTCAAACAGTCGCGGGCGGGCAGCGTAGGCTTTTGCCTAGCCGCACCGTGTCCAGCCCCGACCGAGGTAGCTTCATGACCCAGCATCGCCCGGTGCGCGCCGCCTATACCGGTACGTTCGACCCCATCACCAACGGCCATGCCGACGTCATCCGGCGCGCCGCGCGTATGTTCGACGAGCTGATCGTCGCCGTCTCGAGTAACGCCTCGAAAAAATCCATCTTCGATCACGACGAGCGCGTCGAGCTGGCGCGCGAGGTTCTGGCCGACGTCGATAACGTCCGCGTGATGGCGGCCAGCGGCCTCATCGTCAACTTCGCCCGGGACCACGAGGTCGATGTCTTCGTGCGCGGCGTCCGCGGCGTAGGCGACTACGAATACGAGAAACAGATGGCCGTGATGAATCGCCATCTGGATGCCAGCATCGACACGGTCTTTCTGGCGCCGTCGCCCGAGTATGCCCATATCTCGTCCACGCTGGTGCGCGAGATTGCGTTTCTCGACGGGCGCATCAGTGGGTTGGTGCCCGAGATCGTGGCCGAGCGGTTGCGAGCCAAGACCGCCGGTTAGTCGCCACGCCCAGGCTCGCGAGACCGTCTGACGCATCAGCGTAGGCGTCGCCTGCCGGCTTGCGACCCTGGCGTTGCCCCGGCGCCGCGGGTTTGACAGTCTGTAGGTGGACTCTAAAGCCGGGTAAAGGCATGTCGCACGTGGCTATTCGCAGCTTATCGATCGCGGTGGCAACGATTGCGGCTGTCGCCTGCCTGATCCATGCGCTTTTGGCCACGGCTGCGCCCACGGTCATGCGAGATTTTGCGGTGGCAGTCTCGCTGTTCGCCGTGGCGACTTACCACGCCGCCTGTCTCTATGATCGCTGGCTGGCCACGCTCCGGCCGCAGCGCCCACGGTCTGACCGGCCTCGCTAAACGATACCGGGTCGTTAACCCACAAAGCCTAGGCGCGCCCGTCGCGAACCTGCTCGATGATGAGTGCGGCCAGCGACGCGGCCGCTTTCGTCGCTCGTCCGCGACCGCGATACAGTCGAATATCGATCGCCGGTAAATCCGGCAGGCCCGCCGTTGTCGGGTCGAGTATCGCAAGATCGTTATCGACCATGCTGGGAATAGCCACGGTGACGGCCAGGCCCGCCAGTACCGTGGCCCGCAGGGCACCAAACGCCTGGCTTTCGAACGCCGAACGCCACGACTCGCCCGCGGCGTCCAACGCGTCGGTGGCCGCCGTTCGAAACGCACAGACGCCGTCCGGCCAGAGCGCCAGCGGCACGGGGCGCCGCAGGTGGGCCCCCGAGCCGGGTGCGGCTGCCCAGACCAGTGGTTCCCGACGCAGCTGATAGCCGCCGGCGATATCAGACTCGCGGGTGACGATCGCCAGATCGATATCCCCGGCGTCGACCTGGCGAACCAGGTTGATACTGAACTCCGATCGCACTTCCAGCTCGACGTTCGGGTGTCGTTCGGCGAACAGCCCCAGCGTTTCCGGCAGATAGAGTGCGAAATCGGCCGGCAGCCCCAGCCGCACCCGTCCAGCAATTTCGTTATCGGATAAACGCTCGCGAAGCGCACTGTTCAGCCGGAGCATCTCGCGGGCATAGCCCAGCGTCTCGCGGCCTGCCCGGGTCGGCACCAGAGCGCGCGACGTGCGCGCCAACAATGACACGCCCAGCGCGGCTTCGAGACGCTTGATCTGCATGCTGATCGCCGACTGCGAGTAGCGCATCTGCCGAGCGGCGTCGGTAAAGCTGCCGGTTTCCACGATAGCGACGAAGCTTTGCAGTGCCTTGAGATCGAGAACAGGGGTCCGTGCCATACATCACAAAAATTGATAGATCGTTCAAAAAATAGCGTTTAACAGATAGACAGGACAAGCGCATATTGACGCCCGATTCCGCTGCCAGGGTCGCGATATGACACGCCGCAACGCTAGCCAGGACGCGCCGCTTCAACCGCGTATCCAAGATATACAGCAGGTCCAGCGGGCCCGCGAAGATCGGGGCGCCTCGCTTTCGACGCTCGATACCGACCCGCTCTTCCCACGGTCTCGCCGGATGCCCGACGCGCCGTATCTCGCCATGCCGGCGATGCCGCCGATCAATGCATTGGCACGGGTGCGCGTGCGACTGGACGTGTGGCGGCGCCGGGCCTGGATCAGGGCTCTGTTGCGCGAGTCAGAGGCGCGTCTGGCGTGTCTGGGCTTTCGGCGCAGCGAGCTGGCCTGGGCCCTGCGGCTGCCGCACACGGTCGATGCTACCGAAGCGCTGCGCCATCGCCGCCTCGGGCTGTCGACCGGGCTGGAAACCTACTGACCGCTGTCTCGCCGCTCTCGATTTTTCAGGATGGATCCGTGTCTTTCATCAAACGCTATATCCGTACGCATACCAATCCGCCGGTATTTCTTACCTCCGGCCTGCTCATGATTCTCATGGTGGGCTGGGCCTCGCTCGCACCGCGCGACTTTGCTGCCGTGGCCAATCAGGTCGATACGTTCATTACGACCTATTTCGGCTGGCTGTATATCTTTGCCATGTCGATATTCCTGGTATTCGTGCTGGCCGTGGCCGCAAGCCCGGCCGGGCGACTGCGGCTCGGGCCGGATGACGCCCGGCCGGAGTTCTCGACGCTGTCGTGGCTGTCCATGATGTTTACCTGCGGCATGGGCGTAGGCCTGGTCTATTACGGCGTGGCCGAGCCGATCATGCTGTTCGACAACCCGCCCTTCGGCGAGGCCGGCACCCAGGCTGCGGCCCGTACGGCGATGAACTACACCTTCTATCACTGGGGGCTGCATCCGTGGGGCGCGTATATCGTGCTCGGGCTGGCGCTGGGCTATTTTTCTTATCGCCGCGGGCTGCCGCTCAAGCCGGCATCGGCGTTCTATCCGTTGATCGGCGATCGTATCTACGGGCCCGTCGGTCATACCATCGATATCCTGGCGGTATTCGGCACGCTGTTCGGGCTGGCGACATCGATCGGCCTGGGGGCCAGCCAGATCGCGGCCGGGCTCAGCGGGCTGGTCCCCGTCGATGACGGCCTGGGTACCCAACTGGCCGTCATCGTTGCCGTAGAAGCCATGGCCATTGCCAGCCTCATGCTAGGCATCGATGCCGGTATCCGCCGTCTGTCGCTGTTCAACGCGGCACTGGCCGGGCTACTCGCGCTATTCGTCTTCATCGCCGGGCCCACGCTGTATATCTTGAGCTCGCTGGGCACGGATCTGGGCTACTACATCCAGAACCTGCCGCTGACGAGCCTGCGCATATTTACCGACGAACGAGGCCAGTCGTTCCAGTCGGCGTGGACCTTGTTCGATTGGGGCTGGTTCATCTCGTGGTCGCCCTTCGTGGGCATGTTCATCGCCCGTATTTCCCACGGCTATACCATCCGCCAGTTCATCCTCGGCACCCTGCTGGTTCCCAGCGGCGCGTCGATCATCTGGTTCGTCATTTTTGGCCGCACCGCGCTCGAGCCACTGCTTTCCGGTACCGGCGGCCAGGCGCTTCTAGACGCCGATGCGGCGCATATGATCTTCGTGATGCTCGACCAGCTGCCGGTTGCCGGCGTGCTCATCGGCGCTGCGGCCATGCTCCAGATCGTGGTGGTGACGCTGTTCTTTGCGACCTCGTCGGATTCGGGCTCGCTCGTGGTCGATATGCTGACCAACGGCGGTGACCCGCATCCAATCTGGCAGCAGCGCATGTTCTGGGCCGTGCTGGAAGGCGTCATCGCGGCTGTGCTGCTTGTTGCCGGCACCCTGGGCGGTGGCAACCCGCTCAGTGCGATCCAGACCGCGTCGGTGGCCTCGGGCCTGCCGTTCTGCCTGGTTTTGTTGACGATGTGCTACACCCTGTATCGCGCGATGTCGGGCGAACTTCAACATGACGCGCGCCTCACGCAGACCGCGGCGAGGGCCGGCTGATGTCGATCGATCTTCGACCCGACGGCTCGAACACGCGGCTGCTGGCCTTGAGCCTGCTGGTAGTCGTCATGTGGGGTGCAACCGCTTGGCTTAGGCAGATGGCCGCGGATCTGTCACCGCTGGAGCTGACCGGGCTGGCCATGCTGGCCTCGGCGGCCTGTAGCCGGCTGCTGCCGGGCACCCGCGGCACGCTTTGCCGGGCGCCGCGTGCACATCCTTGGTATGCGTGGGTATTCATCTCGGGCGGGCTGGTCGGCGGCGCCGGCTTTTATTTCGCCGCGCTAGAATATGCGCCGGCGGCCGAGGTCGTGGTCATCACGTATACCTGGCCGCTGCTGTTTGCCCTGGCCAGTGACGTTTACAGCCGTCGACGGCCGTCGGTGATTACGTTTTTCAGCCTGTTGCTGGGCCTGGCCGGCGTCGTGGTCATCAACGGCGGCACCCATGTTCCTTCCGGTACGGCCTGGCTCGGCTATGCCGGTGGCTTGCTGGCAGGGCTTTCGTGGGTGGCCTATTCGCTGTTCCTGCAGGTTTATGATCGCCCCGTTCGCCGTGATTTTCCGATGTTCTTTGCGGCCGGCGGCGTGCTGTCGCTGTTGGGCCAGCTCGCCCTGGAGGGCGCCATCCGAATGCCCAGCGACGGCACGGGTTACGCAGCAGCCGCGCTGCTGGGCATCGGGCCATACGGCCTCGGTTTCGTGGCCTGGGGGCACGTGGTCAGAAACGGCAACCCGCGCATCATTCCGGTGCTGCCCTACGGCGTGCCGGTCATCGCTGCGGTAACGCTCGTCGCCGCGGGCAGCACCGAGGCCTCACTGTCACTGTTTGCCGGTTGTGCACTGGCCGGGTGTGCCTGTTGTAGCGCGTTTGCCCAGCCGCAAGCCGCTTGAACGAATGCGTCCCGGGCAGCCGGATGGCCGGCCGGGATCGGCCCCATGGCCGGGCCATAAAAAAATGTTCCGAGGTGCTGCATAAGCGATTTAAAAGGCGTACAGTAAGATTCATAGCCGCAGCAAAGCGCTGTGCTGAAATTCCCACCCACGCCAGCAGAGGAGAATGCCAATGAAACAATGGACGCAACCGAAGGCTCATGACCTGCGCCTGGGCTTTGAGATCACCATGTACGTCAGCAACAAATAAGTCGCTGATGCGACATGCAGGCTTTGTCTAGACAAGGCTTAGCAGGAGAAAGGGGGCGCTAACCGCCCCCTTTTTTTGTCCATAATCTGCGACACACCATGACACAGCCGCTTCGACACGACGGCGTCAGCATCGCCCGGCCGCTCTGGCTACTGGCCGAGCTGACCTATGCCTGCCCGCTGCAGTGCCCGTATTGCAGCAACCCGACGGAAATGGCCCAAATAGGCGCCGAGCTGACCACCGACGACTGGTTCAAGGTGCTGCGCGAGGCCCGCAAACTGGGGGCTGCCCAGCTGGGGCTATCCGGCGGCGAGCCGCTGGCGCGCCGCGATCTGGAAGCGATCGTGGCCGAGGGCGCGCGCCTGGGCTATTACAGCAATCTCATCACCTCAGGCATCGGCATGGATGCGGCCCGGGTCAACGCCCTGGCCGAGGCCGGGCTGGATCATATCCAGATCAGCTTTCAGGCCAGCAACGCTGAGCGCAACAATTTCCTGGCCGGCTCGAATACGTTCGAGCAGAAAAAAGCCATGGCCCGTGCTATCAAGGCCGCCGGCTATCCCATGGTGCTCAATATCGTGCTGCATCGACACAACATCGATGACATCGACGACATCATCGCCATGGCCGAGTCGCTGGATGCCGACTACGTCGAGCTGGCCAACACGCAGTATTACGGCTGGGCCTGGCACAACCGAGAGCAGCTTCTGCCCACGCGCGAACAGCTGGCCCACGCAGAACGGGTGACCACGCGATATCGCGAGGCCGGCGGGCGGATGAAGCTGTATTTCGTGCTGCCGGATTATTATCAGGATCGGCCCAAGGCGTGCATGAGCGGCTGGGGCGATCTGTTTCTGAGCGTGGCGCCGGACGGCCTGGCCCTGCCCTGTCATGCCGCGCGCCAGCTACCCGGCATCGAGTTTCCCGATGTGCGCGAGCACGATATCGCCTGGATCTGGAACGACTCCCCCGCGTTCAACCATTTCCGCGGGTTCGACTGGATGGCCGAGCCCTGTCGCTCCTGCGTGGAAAAACACGACGACTTCGGCGGCTGTCGCTGTCAGGCCTATATGCTCACCGGCGATATGTATGCCACCGACCCGGTCTGCGCCAAATCGCCGTCGCATGATGTGGTGACCGACGCGGTGGCGCGTGCCAACAGCCAGGCGCCCGAGCAATCCGACGCCCGGCCGATCGTGTTCCGCAACCCCAAGAACTCCAAGCGCCTGCACGATCGCTCGTCGGTCGATCGCAGCTAGGGCCGCAGCTGGGCTCAGGTCAGCCGTACCCAGCCGTGTGAGGCCGCCAGTTTCAAGAAGTCGATGACATCGTCAGTGACGTCCGCGCCGTCGAACTCTGCCGAAATCAACGAACAGATCTCGCCTACCGTGCGCTGGCCGTCGCAGCGCGACAGTATTTCCGTGGCCGGCGCGTTGAGAGTGACCATGCCCTCCGGGTAGAGCAGGACATGACAGTCCTGCGCCGGCTCGTATTGCAGGCGATGTCCGCGGGCAATGCAGGCCACGCTACTGGCGTCGACGGTGGGCGCGCTCATTCGGCCACCTTCGGAATTGCCGGACAGCCGTGGTAGGGCGGCCGGTCTTCGACGTAGGCCATCCACATGGCGTCCAGCATGGACCAGAGCACGTCGAGCTTGAACTGCAGGATATCCAGCGCTCGGTCCTGATCGGCCCGGGTCACGAAGTGATCCAGCGTGACCGTCAGCCCGTGGTCAACGTCCGGGTTCTACCCCGTTTCCGCGGA
>DCKU01000004.1 GCA_002320455.1 Salinisphaera sp. UBA1666 | reverse complement strand
AGGTTGTGCAGAGCTTCCCTAGGAAGCCTGCCCGGCAGCGCGTCCGGCTCGCTATTGGTCGGAGATTATGGTTAGACTCAGGACTGCTTGAAACACGCCGATACCGGGGGATCGCGCCTGATTCGCGTCAGGTGCGCACAGGTATCGGTGCTTTTTCGTTCCATTCCGCCGAGAAGAATTATGACCGTATCGATCTCTGTCGCGAAGGAGACGGCCGCCGGGGAAAAACGCGTTGCCATGGTGCCCAAGGTCGCCAAGAAGCTGACCAAGCTCGACGTCGATCTGCTGATCGCCAAGGGCGCCGGCGAGGCCAGCCGTATTCCCGACGACGCATTCGAAGACGATGTGTCTTTTTCCGACGACACCGCGGACCTTTACGGTCGCGACATCGTGCTGGCCGTCAACGCGCCTGCCCCGGACGACATCGCCCGGATGAAGCAGGGTTCGGTACTGATCAGCTTCGTCCAGGGACATAACAACCCGGACGTCGTGGAAGCGCTCAAGAAACAGCAGGTGACCTGCTTCGCCATGGAGCTGATTCCACGCATCACCCGCGCCCAGTCCATGGACGCCTTGTCTTCCCAGGCCGCTGCGGCGGGCTACAAGGCCGCGCTGATGGCCGCGGACTCGCTGGAGCGCTTTCTGCCCATGCTGACCACGGCCGCCGGTACCATCCGCCCGGCCAAGGTGCTTGTGATCGGCGCCGGCGTGGCCGGCCTGCAGGCTATCGCGACCGCCGGGCGCCTGGGTGCCAAGGTCTATGGCTACGATGTCCGTACCGACACGAAAGAACAGGTCGAGTCGCTGGGCGCCGAGTTCCTCGTCGCCGAAGGCGTCAAGGCCGAGGGCGACGGCGGTTATGCCCGTGAACTGACCGACGAAGAGAAGCAGAAGCAGCAGGATATGCTGGCCAAGAACATGGCCGATGCCGATGCCGTGATCACCACCGCGGCGGTGCCCGGCAAGCCGGCGCCCAAGATCGTGTCCAAGGCCATGGTTGAGGGCATGAAGCCCGGCGCGGTGCTCATCGACCTGGGCGCGTCGGGCGGCGGCAACTGCGAGCTGACCCAGCCGGATGAGACCGTGACCCATGGCGCGGTGACCATCATCGGGCCCTCGAACGTGCCGGCGCTGCTGGCCGAACACGCCAGCGAGATGTACGCCCAAAACCTGTTCAACTTCCTCCAGCTGTTCGTGGTGGAAGAAGAAGGCCAGGAAGAGGCCAAGCCGGGCGAGAAGACCTACAAGATCGATTTCAACTGGGACGACGAGATCCTGGCCAAGTCGGTACTCACGCGCGACGGCGAGCTCGTCAACGAATCGGTCAAGAAAGCGCTGGACAGTGCCTAAGGCCCCCACCGCGCAGCGATTTTTAAGGGAGATAACCTCATGATTACCGGCTTTGTCGCACTCTATATCTTCATGCTCGCGGCCTTTACCGGCTACGAGATCATCGGTCGGGTGCCGACCATCCTGCATACCCCGCTCATGTCGGGCTCCAACTTCGTGCACGGCATCGTGCTCGTTGGCGCCATGGTCGCACTTGGCAACGCCGATGGCTTCTGGGAAACGCTGATCGGCTTCGTCGGCACGATTCTGGCGGCTGGCAACGCGGTCGGCGGCTACGTCGTGACCGAGCGCATGCTCGAGATGTTCAAGTCCTCCAAGGACTGATCCACCGCGCACCGCGCTATAACGATTACTAGGGGACCCCGCACATGAGTTTCTGGGATTTCATCGTCAACGCGAGCTATTTCGTGGCCGCCGTTCTGTTCATCTACGGCCTTAAGCAGATGGGCTCGCCGCGCACGGCCAAGAAAGGCATCAAGATTGCCGGCATCGGCATGCTGGTGGCCGTCGTTTTCACCTTCTTCCACCCGCATATCGAAGGCGGCTTCTGGCACTACCTGCTCATGCTGATCGCCATCGGCATCGGCGGCGGCGCGGCCTACAAATCGGGCAAGACCGTCGAGATGACGGCCATGCCGCAGATGGTGGCGCTGTATAACGGCATGGGCGGCGGCGCGGCCGCAGCTATTGCCCTGGTCGAGATGTATTCGCACGCGGCCTTCGAACACGGCCTAATTCTGATCCTGATGGCCGTGGTCGGCGCCCTGATCGGCGGCGTGTCGTTCTCCGGCTCGCTGATCGCCTGGGCCAAACTCGAAGGCAAGCTCGACAAGAGCATGCGCATCCCCGGCCAGCAGATCATCAACGGCGCTCTGGCCGTGCTGATCGTCATTCTGGGCTGGGCGATCTGCGGCGCCGACGACGGCGCGCCGTTCCTGGTCACGCTGTTCTTCCTGGCGAGCCTGGTCTTCGGCGTGCTGCTGACCATCCCGATCGGCGGCGCCGATATGCCGGTGGTCATCTCCATGTACAACGCCTTCACCGGCCTGGCGGTGGCGTTCGAGGGCTATGTCATCGACAACCCGGCCATGATCATCGCCGGCATGGTCGTCGGTGCAGCCGGCTCTTTGCTGACCTGGCTGATGGCCACCGGCATGAACCGCTCGATTTCCAACGTGTTGTTCGCCGGCTTCGGCGTAGACGACGGCTCGGAAGCCAGCGGCCCGGAAGGCGAGATGAAGTCGGTCGAAGGCTTCGACGCCGCGGCCTCCATGGCCTACGCAGACAGCCTGATCATCGTGCCCGGTTACGGTCTGGCCGTGGCCCAGGCACAGCACAAGCTCTGGGAGTTCGTGCAGGCCCTGCAGAAAGATCACGGCGTGGACGTTAAGTTTGCGATTCACCCGGTGGCCGGTCGCATGCCCGGGCATATGAACGTGCTGCTGGCGGAGGCCGGCGTGCCCTACGACATGATCTACGACCTGGAAGAGATCAACCCCGAGTTCCCGAACGCGGACGCGGCCCTGGTCATCGGCGCCAACGACGTGGTCAACCCGGCGGCCAAGGATGATGAAGGCAGCCCGATCTATGGCATGCCCATCCTCAACGTCGATGCCGCACAAGAAGTCTATGTCATCAAGCGTGGCAAGGGCACCGGCTTCTCGGGCGTGCAGAACGCGCTGTTCTTCGGTGACAACACGCGCATGGTATTCGGCGACGCCAAGCAGGTTTGTGCCGATCTCACTAGCGGCCTGAAGCAGATCTAGTCCGGCCGTTAGCCGTATGCAAAGCCGTCCTTCGGGGCGGCTTTTTTGTGTCCGTGGGGTGCGCGTCCAAGACGATCACGACGATCGCGCTAGACTAAACACATGCATGAACTGGCTCCGATCATTCGAGCGCTGTCGCAGCATCGCGGGCGGCGTCATCCAGCGCGGCGACTGTTAAAGCGGGCCGCGGTCGCCCTAGTGCTCCGCGAATCCGATCAGGGCGCGCAAATGCTCGTTATCGAGCGCGCCCAGCGCGACGGGGATCCCTGGTCGGGGCATCTCGGATTTCCCGGCGGCCGTCTCGAAACGGCCGATGGGAGAAGCGGCTCGCGGGCCGCTATTCGAGAGACCGCCGAAGAGCTCGGCCTGACCCTGCGCCCGGCCGATGGCATCACCCGCCTGTCGGATATCCGCACGCTGGATCATCGTCGACGCGCACCGCTCATTCTCTCGCCGTTCGTCTATCGCTGGCCCGAGCCCGAACAGACACTAATACCCAATCACGAAGTGGCGGACTGGCAGTGGATCACGCTGGCCTGGCTGGACGAGCCAAGCCAGCGCGGCACCACGCGTTATCGGCGCTACGGCCTCAACCTGGACCTGCCCTGTTACGACTGCGCGGGCCAAACACGACTCTGGGGGTTGAGTCTTATGATTGCCGATGAGCTCCGTCATGCAATCCATCGCGGCCTGTGATTCGAGTGCTCGGCCAAACCTCTGTTCTACGGTGAAAAAAGCGAGATTTCCACATCACGTCGGCTGTTATTCACAGCCTGGCTCGTCATAAGAATCGAGCGCGAATATCAACCTAACGTACTGTTTTTAATGGCTATTTATTTTTTCTTACAGAAACCGATAACCGGTAGAACAGCACTATGACGGTCTCGTCCCAAAACGTTCCACCAAGTTATCCACAGTTTTGTCCCTAGTCGATTCACCCGTTGATCGCAGCGCCGGCCGTGTGGTGCGCATTGCGGTGCCTGTACCGCTGCCGGGGCTGTTCGATTATCTGGTGCCCGGCGATGCGCCGGCGGCAGTAGGCGTACGGGTTCTGCTGCGCTTCGGCCGGCGGCCGCTGGTGGGCGTCATCACGGCCTGCGATGTCAGCCCGGCTATCGAGCGCTCGCGGCTGCGGCCCATCGAGCGCTGCCTGGATGAGTCACCGTTATTTGATGAGCCAAGCCTGCGGCTGCTGCGCTGGACCGCGCGTTATTACCACCACCCCATCGGAGAGACGATTGCCACGGCCCTGCCAGCGGCTCTTAGACGCGCTGACAAGGCCAATATTGATACCCGGCATCGCGGCTGGCAGGCGATCACCACGGCCGACGCCCCCGCTACGGATCTGGCCCGCGCGCCGCGCCAGCGAGAGATTTATGCTGCGCTGGTCGAAGCCGGCCAGGCCGTGGCCCACGGCACCCTGCTGGCGCGTTTTCCAACCGCCACGCGACCGCTGACAGCCCTGGCCGAGCGCGGCCTGATCGAGGCCGTCGACCTGCCGGGCGGGCTGGAATACGGCCAGGCCGGCACGCCGCTCACACTGACCGACGACCAGTCCCGGGCGTTGGCCGAACTCCGCGCGGCCAAAGGTTTTGCCCCGGCATTGGTCGAAGGCGTGACCGGCTCGGGCAAGACCGAGCTTTATCTCCAGCGCATGGCGGATGCGCTGGACGCCGGGCAGCAGTGTCTGTTTCTAGCTCCGGAAATCGGGCTGACCCCCCAGCTTATCGCGCGAATCCGGGCCCGTTTTGCTGTAGCCATCGGCGTGTTGCACTCGGCCCGCTCCGACGGCGAGCGTGCCGCGGTCTGGCGGGCCGCCGCCCAAGGCGAGGCCGATATCGTCATCGGCACCCGCTCGGCGATCTTCACCCCCATGCCACGGCTGGGCCTGATCATCATCGACGAAGAGCACGACGGCTCGTACAAGCAGGGCGACGGTCTGCGCTATCACGCCCGCGACGTAGCCACCAAGCGCGCCCACGATGCCGGTATTCCGGTCATTCTCGGCTCGGCCACGCCCGCGCTGGAAACCCTGCACAACGCGCGCCAGGCCCGCTTTGCGCATGTGCGCCTAGCACGCCGGGCCACCGGCGCCGCGCTGCCGCGCATCAAAGTCATCGATATTCGCTCGCGCCCCCTGGACGGCGGCCTGTCGCAGCCGTTAATCGAGCGCATACGCCCGCATCTAGAGGCCGGCAACCAAGTCATGATCTTCATCAACCGGCGCGGCTTTTCGCCGGCGCTGGCCTGTCACGATTGTGGCTGGATCGCCCCGTGTGAACGCTGTGATGCCCCGATGACCGCCCACGCCGGGGCCACGCGCCTGATCTGTCACCACTGCGGGGCGGCCCACGGCGCACCGGCCGCCTGCGAGGCCTGCGGCAGCCAGACGCTGGTGGCCCTCGGCGCGGGCACCCAGCGGGTGGCCGGCGCTCTGCGCAGTCATTTTCCCGACGTGGCCATCGCCCGCTTCGATCGTGACGCCATGGCCCGCAAGGGCCGGCTCGAAGCCCAACTGGCCGATGCTGCGGCCGGCACCACCCAGCTCTTGGTCGGCACCCAGATGCTGGCCAAGGGCCACGACTTCGCCCGTCTGACCTGTGTCGGCGTGCTGGACGTGGACGGCGGATTGTTCTCGGCCGATTTTCGGGCCACCGAGCATATGGCTCAAATCGTCACCCAGGTAGCCGGCCGGGCCGGACGTGCCGAGCGCCCGGGAGAAGTTTGGCTACAGACACGCAACCCCGAGCATCCGCTCCTCCAGCGCCTGCTGACCCAGGGCTATGACGGCTTCGCCGAGGCCGCTCTGGCCGAACGCGAGTCCACAGCTTTGCCACCGTACGGCCATCTGGCCCTGTTACGGGCCGAAGCGCTGGACAATGAGCCGCCGCACGAATTCCTGGCTGCGGCCGCCCGGCTCGTACCTCAGGGCGAGGCGCTCGCCTGCTGGGGCCCGGTGCCCGCCCCCATGGCCCGCCGCGCGGGGCGTTTTCGCGCCCAGCTTTTAATACATGCCGCCCGCCGGGCCCTGCTGCATCCGGTGCTCGATCATTGGCAGCAAGCCCTGCCGGAGCTGCCTAACGCGCGCCTCGTGCGCTGGTCGATCGATGTCGACCCGCAAGACCTGCTTTAGGGCGTATGGTCGCGTGGCATGCTGTCATACGCATGCACCGGGCGCCGTTCATCCGGCGTTGAAACATGGCTAGAGTGCGACGTGCGCGTTAGACTTTCGGGCCTGTTCCCCACGCGATCTGATCCGACTTGAAAGCACTCGTTCAAGGCCTTCTCGCCGATGCCGCCGCCCGTGCCCTGCCGGACATCGAGATCCCGGCCGAGGTGCACGTCGAGCGCACGAAAGACGCTGCCCACGGCGATTTTGCCTCGAACCTGGCCATGCAGCTCACCAAGGCCGCTCGCCGCAATCCACGCGAGATCGCCCAGGCGCTGGTGGATGCCATGCCGGCCGACGAACGCATCGAACGGATCGAAATCGCCGGGCCCGGCTTTCTCAACTTCTTTCTTGCGCCGGCGGCCTTTCGTGCGGCCATCGACGGCGTGCTGGACGCCGGCAGCGCCTACGGGCGCTCGGATATCGGCGCCGGCCAGAAAGTGCTCATCGAGTTCGTCTCGGCCAACCCGACCGGCCCGCTCCACGTCGGCCACGGCCGCGGGGCTGCCGTGGGCGATGTGCTGGCCCGGCTCTACGAGGCCACCGGCTGGGCCGTCACGCGCGAGTTCTATTACAACGACGCCGGCGCGCAGATCGATAACCTCACGGCCTCGGTGGCGGCCCGCTGTGCCGGGCTGACGCCGGACGACGCCAACTGGCCGGAGGCCGGCTATCGGGGCGAATACCTGGCCGACGTCGCGACGGCCTACCTGGCCGGCGAGACCGTCACGGCCGACGATCGCGAGGTAACTGGGGCCGGTGACGCCGCCGATAACGCCGCGATTCGCGAGTTTGCCGTGGCCTATCTGCGGCGCGAGCAGGATGAAGACCTGCGGGCCTTCGGGGTGGTCTTCGACAACTACGCGCTGGAATCTGCGCTCTATGCCGAAGGCCGCGTCGAGGCCACGGTCGATGCCCTCGTCTCAGCCGGTCATACCTACGAATCCGAGGGCGCGCTGTGGCTCAAGACCACGGATTACGGCGACGATAAAGACCGCGTGATGCGCAAAGCCGAAGGCGGCTATACCTATTTCGTGCCGGACGTGGCCTATCACCGGGCCAAGTGGGAGCGCGGCTTTTCTCGCGCCATTAACGAACAGGGGGCGGATCACCACGGCACCATCGCCCGCGTGCGCGCCGGTCTGCAGGCCCTTGATATCGGCATTCCCAAGGGCTGGCCGGACTATATCCTGCACCAGATGGTGACCGTCATGCGGGCCGGCGAAGAGGTCAAGCTATCCAAGCGGGCCGGCTCCTATGTCACCTTGCGCGACCTGATCGACGAAGTGGGCCGTGATGCCACGCGCTACTTCCTGATTGCCCGCAAGCCGGACTCGCAGCAGACGTTTGATATCGACCTGGCCCGCAGCCAGTCCGAGGACAACCCGGTCTATTACATCCAGTACGCCCACGCGCGGATCTGTGCGGTGTTCCGTCAGGCCGACGAGCAGGGTATGGCCTGGCAGCGCGAGGCCGGCGATCTGTCACAGCTGACCAGCGAGCACGAACAGCGCCTGATCACGCTGCTGGCCCGTTACCCCGAAGCTGTGGCCGCGGCGGCCGAGGAGTCAGCCGTGCAGGCCATTCCGCACTTCCTGCGTGAGCTGGCCGACGGCTTTCACAGCTATTACAACGCGCAGAAATTCCTCGAGGCCGAATCCGCGCTTCGAAACGCCCGGTTGACGCTGGTCGCGGCCACCCGTCAGGTTCTGGCTAACGGATTGAACCTGTTGGGCCTATCCTCTCCGGATCGTATGTGAGCCGCGCATAGCCATGGCAAGGGATTATTCCTCGCGACACAACGGCGAGGCGCCGAGCAAGCCCTCGCGCGCCAAGACCAATCGGCGCACGCCGGCCGCGCGGCCGGTCAAACCGAAAAAACCGGCACGCTCGTCCCGGGGCGGCAACGGTAACGGCGGGAAAACACGGGCCGGCACGCCCGGTTGGGTCTGGGGGCTGATCGGCCTGTTCGTCGGTATCGTTCTGGTCTCCGGCTACTATATCTTCGCGCGCCCGGCCGGCGCGCCCGGTGGCACGTCACAGGTCGATATCGCGCTGCCCGAGGAGCGAAAGCCCGCCAGCGACGAGGCCGCCAAGACCGACCGTAAAGCCAAAGAACAAGACAGTGCGCCTGAGGCGGCCCCGGCCGAAGCCGAGGAGAAGCCGCGGTTTTCGTTCTACAAGATGCTGCCCAACTATCATGTCGATGTCTCGGAAGGCGCACACAAGAACCACGCCGAGGCGCCGGCACCTGATGAGCCACACGAGGTCGAGTCGGCCCCGACCAAGCCGAGTGCAGCCAGCCGCGCATCGGCCGCGCCCGAGCGCACCGCGCCGTCGGCCAACGGCCGCGCCTACGTGATCCAGGCCGGCGCGTTTTCCAGCGCCGACGACGCCGACCGTCGCAAGGCCGAACTAGCGCTTCTGGGCGTGACCGCCAACGTCAGTTCGGCCACGACCCGCTCGGGCAAGACGATTTATCGCGTTCAGTCCACCCGGATCGACTCGGCTGGACGTGCCCAAGAGCTGACCCAGCGGCTCCAGTCCAACGGCATTGAGACGATGATTCGCCAGGCCGATTAAGCGCGGTCGCTCAGATCGGGTCCAGCTTGGCGTAGCCGGCGATCAGCCATTTGCTGCCCACGTCGTCGAAGTTGACCTGGATACGGGCGCGGGCACCATCGCCCTCGAACGCCAGAATGGTGCCCTCGCCGAATTTCTTGTGAACCACCCGCATACCGAGCTTCAGCCCGCCGGCTTTTTCTTCGTTCTGGCCGATCCGGCCGGGCCGAAAGACCGGCTGCTTGATGCCCGCCTGGGGCCGGGTTTCGCGCAGAAACTCGGCCGGCACCTCGCGCAGGAAGCGCGAGGGCGCACAGAGATTTTCACTGCCGTGGATACGCCGGACCTCGGCGTGCGAGAGATAGAGCTTTTCCATGGCCCGGGTCATGCCGACATAGGCCAGGCGGCGCTCTTCCTCCAGGCCGTTTTCGTCCTCCGCACTTCGCTGGTGGGGAAACAAACCCTCTTCCATGCCCACCATGAAGACCAGCGGAAACTCCAGGCCCTTGGCCGAGTGCAGCGTCATGAGCTGCACCGAGTCGTCCCATTCACCGGCCTGGTTCTCGCCGGCCTCCAGCGAGGCATAAGCCAAAAACTGGGTGATCTCGTCCATCGTCTCGTCGTCTTCGGGCGTATAAGCCCGAGCGGCCGAGACCAGCTCGTCGAGGTTGTCCTTGCGGGATTCGGCTTTCTCGTCGCCGCCCTTGCCGTGGTGGGTCTTCAGATCGGTGGCCCGGATCACGGTTTCGGCGGCTTCGTGCAGGGCCATGCCCTCGATGGTGTTGTCCAGATCGTCGATGAGCCCAATGAAGCCGTTGACGGCCTTCGCCGCCCGGCCCGAGAGCGTGCCATCGGCCAGATCCGCCGCGGCCTGCCAGAGATTCATCATCTCGGCTCTGGCATGAGCACGAATCTTATCGACTGTGGTGTTGCCGATACCGCGGGTGGGTGTATTTACGATGCGCTCGAAAGCCGCATCGTCGGATCGTGACTGAGTCAGGCGCAGATAGGCCAGCGCGTCCTTGATCTCGGCGCGCTCGAAGAACTTCTGCCCGCCGTAGATTCGATACGGGATCTCGGCGGCAATCAGGCGCTCTTCCAGCACCCGCGACTGGGCGTTGGAGCGATACAGAATCGCCGCATCCGAGCGCGTGCCGCCCCCGGCGATCCAGTTCTGGATCTGGGTGATGACATGCTGGGCTTCGTCATACTCGTTGAAGGCGCCGTAGACATCGATCGGCTCTCCCTCGATGCCGGCCGTCCATAGCTCCTTGCCCAGGCGCGTGAGGTTGTGCCCGATCAGCCCGTTGGCGGCCCCGAGAATCGTGCCGGTGGAGCGATAGTTCTGCTCCAGGCGCACCGTGCGCGTATCCGGGTAGTCGTTCTCGAACGACAGGATGTTGTCCACCCGTGCGCCGCGCCATGAATAGATCGACTGGTCGTCATCGCCCACGATGAACACCTTGCCGGTGTCGCCGGCCAGCAGCCGCACCCAGGCATATTGCAAGGCGTTGGTGTCCTGGAACTCGTCGACCATGATGTGCGAGAAGCGCCGCCGATAGTGCGCCAGCAGATCGGCGTTATCCCGACAGATCTCGTAGGCCCGCAGCAGCAGCTCGGGAAAATCGACCAGCCCGGCCGAATCGCGCGCCGCCTCATAGGCTTTATAGACGGCAATCATCTGGCTGCGAGCGAAATCGCCATTATCGGCCAGATCGCCCGGGCGCTCGGCGGCTTCCTTGCAGCTGTTGATGAAGCCCGTCATCTGCTTGGGCGGCCAGCGCTGCTCGTCCATGCCCATGCCGCGCATGGCGCGCTTGACCAGGCGCAGTTGGTCGTCGGCGTCCAGAATCTGGAACGCCTGGGGCAGCCCGGCCTCTTTAAAGTGCATGCGCAGCAAGCGATGGGCGATACCGTGGAAGGTGCCCACCCACAGGCTGCGCGCCGGAATCCGCAGCATGGGCTCCAGTCGCCCACGCATTTCGCCGGCGGCCTTGTTGGTGAAAGTGACCGCCAGAATCGACTGCGGCGATACGCCTTCGACGCCAATCAACCAGGCGATGCGGTGGATCAGCACACGGGTCTTGCCCGAACCGGCGCCCGCCAGAACGCGCATATGCGTTGGCGGCGCGCCCACCGCTTCACGCTGCGCATCGTTCAGACCGTCGAGAATTTCAGAAACATCATCCATGGCGGCGATTGTACCCAAACATACACACTGTCCGTTCAGGTCAAGCTGCTAGCCTAAGACCATACATACCCGCTTCGACGGCTCGTAGGCACACTCGATGAGACGCGTTTTTCAACTCTGCCTGGCCAGCACGCTGGCCTCGGTTCTTCTGGCCGCCTGCGCTACCTCGCCTACCGGGCGCAACCAGTTGTCGTTCTTCGGCCATGACCGTCTGGCGGCAATGGGCGAGCAGAGTTTTCAGCAGATCAAGCAGAAGACCCCCACCGACGCGTCGGCCGCGGACAACCGCTTCGTGGAATGCGTGGCCGGCGCCATCACGAGCGTGCCCGGTCTGGACCAGGCGGCCCAGGTGCAAAGCTGGGACGTGGTGGTGTTCAAATCTGACCAGGTCAACGCCTTTGCCCTGCCCGGCGGACATATCGGCGTGTATACCGGGCTGCTCAATGTCGCCAAGAACGGCGACCAGCTGGCCGCCGTGATCGGCCACGAAGTCGGCCACGTCATCGCCGATCACCCCAACGAGCGCATGTCCCAGCAATACGCCACCCAGGGCGGGCTAACCGCACTGTCCGCGTTTCTGGGCGGCGGCGGTGGCGGCGCCGGCAGCCAGGCCATCATGTCGGCGCTGGGCGTCGGCGCCCAGGTCGGGATCCTGCTGCCGTTCTCGCGTGCCCAAGAGAGCGAAGCCGATACCATCGGTCTGGAGCTGATGGCCCGCGCCGGCTTCGACCCGCGAGCCGCCGTCCAGCTTTGGCAGAACATGAGCGCGGCCTCCAACGGCCAGAAACCCAGCGAGTTCATGTCGACCCACCCGTCCAACGAACATCGTATCCAGGCGCTTGAGTCCCATATGAATCAAGCACTTGCGATTTATCAGCAGACTTCGAACCGGCCCAGTTGTCGGCACCCATAGGCGCGTTACAACCGTTCGTCCGATACGCCTTGTGAGCGTCTTGCGGGGGCTTGCCAGTCAGGTAGACTCAAGTTATGCCGGCTTTAACGAGCCGGGTTCCGTTGGTCTTAGTTCTGGTGTCATTGACGGGTCCGGACGGTTTTTTTAAGTAATGACACGTCTTTAATGAGCTGAGATCAGTCGTGACGAATATTTACGTTGGCAATCTGTCGTGGAGCTCCACGGACGACGACCTGCGCAGCGCCTTCGAGGCGTTCGGCGAAGTCACCTCCGCCAAGGTGATCATGGATCGCGAAACCGGCCGCTCCCGCGGCTTTGGCTTCGTGGAAATGCCGAACGACAACGAAGCGCGTGAAGCAATCGACGGTATGAACCAGAAAGATCTGCAGGGTCGCTCTCTGCGGGTGAACGAAGCCCGTGAGCGCGAAGAGCGCCCGCGCGGCCCGCGCCGCTTCTAAGCGCGCCGGCTCGTTGCTCGCCGCTCGCGCAGCCGGCGGCCGTGGTTGTCCACGGCCGCTTTTTTGTGTCGGCGATATAACGACGTCAGCTGCCGGCGGTGTTTAGCCGCTCGCTGGGGCCGGCGGCGTGCTATCGATGGCTTCGGCGTGATGACACGCCACATAGGAACCGCCGAGACGCCGCCAGTCCGGTACTTCGCGGGCGCAGTCGGGGCGTGCCCACGGGCAGCGCGTTCTAAAGACACACCCCGAGGGGGGATTCGCCGGTGAGGGCAGCTCGCTGTTAAGACGAATGCGTTGGCGCGCGCGCTCGGCGGCCAGCTCCGGCCGCGGCACGGCCGACAGCAACGCCTTGGTGTACGGATGGCGCGGCTGATCGAACAGCTCGCCTGCCGCGGCTTCTTCCATGGGCGCGCCGAGATACATCACCCGCACGCGATCACTGATCTGGCGCACCACGGCCAGATCGTGGGCGATGAACAGAATCGCGATATTCGTCTCGCGTTGCAGCTCGCCGAGCAGCGCCAGAATACGGGCCTGAATCGAGACGTCCAGCGCCGAGACCGGCTCGTCGCAGATCAGCACGCGCGGCTCGACCACCAGCGCTCGGGCGATGCCCACGCGCTGACACTGCCCGCCCGAGAACTCGTGGGGATAACGTCCCATCTGAGCCTGTGTGAGGCCGACCCGCTCCAGCATCTGGACCACCCGCTGGCGGCGCGCCGCACGGCTTATATCGGGCCGCAGAATCGCCAGCGGCTCGGCCACGATCTGGGCCACGGTCATGCGCGGGTCCAGGCTGGCCAGCGGGTCCTGGAAAATCATCTGCACGTCGGCGCGTAAGGCACGCGCCCGTGCGCTGGTATCAAAACGCATGGGCTGGCCGTCCAGCAGAACCTGCCCCCCGGTGACCGGCGCCAGGCCGGTCAGCGCTCGAGCCAGCGAGGACTTGCCGCAGCCGGATTCGCCGACCAGGCCCAGTGTCTGGCCGGCATGCAGTGTCAAACTGGCCTCGTGCACCGCGCGCAGCCGCCCGGCGGCCTGCCACGGCCAGGTGGCCGGTAGCGGATAATCGACCGATACAGCATCGGCCGTCAGAACACCCGTTTGCGTCATCGCCGCTCACACTTCGGCACGTCACCAGCTGTCATAGTACGCTGCGTGGCCCGGCCGCGGACATCCGCGTCGGGGGCTGGCGTACGCTATTTTCCACGTTCTTCGAGTCGTCGAATGACCGAGCCGCAATCCCATGCCCCGCTGCGGGTATTGAGCTTCAACATGCAGGTCGGTATCGGCACCCGGCGTTATCGGGAGTATCTGACCCGCGGCTGGCGCCACCTGCTACCCAGCCAGGGCGTGCGTGACAATCTGGACAAGATCGGCCGGCTGATCGCCGACTACGACATTATCGGCCTGCAGGAAATCGATGCCGGCAGCCGCCGCTCGCGCTATCAGAACCAGATCGAGGCGGTCGCCCACGAAGCCGGGCTGACCTACTGGTATGTCCAGGTCAATCGCGATCTGGGCAAGGTGGCCCAGCACGGCCTGGGGCTGATCAGCCGTTACAAGCCGTTTAACGTCGAAGAACACAAGCTGCCCGGCCGCGTGCCCGGCCGCGGCGCCCTGATTGCCCGGTTTGGCCGTCCGGCCAATGCCTTGACCGTTGTGGTTACGCATCTGTCGCTGGGCGCTGCCAGCCGGGCGCAGCAGCTCGCGGCGATCTGCGAGCTCGTGGCCGATGACGATCACGTTATCGTCATGGGCGATACCAACTGCACTACGGCCGAGCTGATCGCCGATCCGGCGCTGGCCGACTCTGATCTACGGGTCTACGACCGGCTGCTGGCCACGTTTCCGGCTTGGCGACCCCGCCGCGGCATCGACCATATCCTGCGCTCGGCCACGCTGGAGCTCATCGAGGCACGCGTCATCGATATCGTGCTCTCCGACCACCGGCCGGTGGCCATGGATCTGGCCCTGCCCGACCCGATTGCCGCGGATATCGGCCGCTTGAGCGCGTCGGGCTAGGGTCTCTGTTCATGTTTCATACGAGCGCCGCGTTGGAGACCGCAAATCGTGTCCGGCAAGGCGCGAGTCGCCGCATCGTGGC
>DCKU01000129.1 GCA_002320455.1 Salinisphaera sp. UBA1666 | reverse complement strand
AGCTCGTCGGGCTCATAACCCGAAGGTCGCAGGTTCGAATCCTGCCCCCGCTACCACATATTGGTTATCGAAAAAGCCCCCGATGAGGGGCTTTTTTGTTGGTAACGAAAAATCGTCAGCGAGACGGTGTCATGTCGCCACGTTTTCATTCTCTCATCGAGCCGATCGTCACCGATCTCGGATACGAGCTCTGGCATATCGAATCGGTCGGCCAAGGCAAGAATGCCGTGCTGCGCGTCTATATCGACTCGCCTGACGGTATCGATATCGAAGACTGCGAGGCGGTCAGCCGAGAGGTCAGTGCTTCTCTGGATGTTGCTGACGACGGTAGCGCGGCCTACAGCCTGGAGGTTTCGTCACCGGGCATGGACCGGCCGCTGGTGAGTGCCGCCCACTTCGAGCGATTTACCGGCGAGCGTGCGCGAGTCAATATGTTTGCCCCAGTCGACGGTAAACGTAAGTTCAAGGGTCAGATCAGCGCTGTCACGACCGATACGGTTGATCTGGACTGCGACGGTGCCATTGTCCGACTGCCGATCGGAGATATGGCCAAGGCACGACTGGATCCGGTATTCGAACAATAGCGCGCTGCAGCTTGCATGGCGCCACGGGTCATTGAGGCCTGTTTTCCAGACACGCGGATGGTTTTATGAACAAGAACGTACTTTTGGTCGCAGAAGCGGTTTCCAACGAAAAAGGCGTCGACCAGGAAATCATTTTCGAGGCGATCGAAGCTGCGCTGGCCTCGGCCACCCGCAAGAAAAACGGCGGTGAGATCGCTGTACGTGTCGAGGTGGATCGCAAGACGGGCGACTACGTCGCGTTTCGTCGGTGGCTGGTTATTGATCCGGGCGAGGAAGACGCCGACGGCGAGATGCGCTTTATTGAAGCCCCCGATCGCGAGATTTCGCTGGAACGCGCACAAGAAAACCATCCCGACATCGTTTCCGGTGAGTACATCGAGGAATCGATCGAGGCCGTGGAGTTCGGCCGCATCGCGGCACAGGCGGCCAAGCAGGTCATCGTGCAGAAAGTGCGGGAGGCCGAGCGCGCACAGATCGTGGATGCCTACAAGCACCGCGTGGGCGAGCTGATTACCGGGCTGGTTAAACGCATGGAGCGTGGCGCCTGTATCGTGGACCTCGGCGGCAACGCCGAAGCCATCATCCCGCGCGATCAGATGATTCCGCGCGAGCCGATGCGGCCGGGCGACCGGGTGCGTGGTTATCTCTACGATGTGCGACCGGAGCAGCGTGGCCCGCAGTTGTTCGTATCGCGCAGCAAGCCGGAGTTTCTGCTTGAGCTGTTCAAGCTAGAAGTCCCCGAAGTGGGCCAGGGCTTGATCGAGCTGCGCGGCGCCTCGCGTGACCCAGGCCTTCGTGCGAAAATCGCGGTGCAGGCCAAGGATCGACGTATTGATCCCGTGGGCGCCTGCGTCGGCATGCGAGGTTCGCGCGTACAGAGTGTGTCGAACGAGCTCGCCGGCGAACGCATCGATATCATCATGTGGAACGAGAACCCGGCACAGTTCGTGATCAACGCGATGGCGCCGGCAGACGTGGAGTCGATTGTTCTCGACGAGGACTCGGGCAGCATGGATCTGGCGGTGGCCGAAGATTCGTTGGCGAAAGCCATCGGTCGCGGTGGCCAGAACATCCGCCTGGCCTCGGAGTTGACCGGCTGGCAGCTCAACGTGATGACGTTGGAAGACGCCGAAGAGAAAAGTGAAGCCGAGACCGAAGAGCTGCAGGAGATGTTCCAGACTCAGCTTGACGTTGACGACGAGGTCGCCGCGATCTTGGTGCAGGAAGGCTTCACCTCGACCGAGCAGATCGCCTATATCCCGGAAAGCGAGCTGCTCGAAATCGAAGAGTTCGACGAGGATGTGGTCGAGGAATTGCGCAACCGCGCACGCGATTATCTGCTCTCGAAAGCGATTTCGAGTGCCGAAGGCAGCGATGAAGAGTACGATGCCGATCTGCTACAGGTCGACGGCGTCGACGAGGCGCTGGCCGGACAGCTGGCCCGCGGTGGTATCAAGACCCGTGACGACCTGGCCGAGCTGGGCGCCGACGAGCTCATGGAGCTCATCGAAATCGAAGAAGACAAGGCCGGCGAGATGATCATGGCCGCGCGCGCACACTGGTTTGCCGACGAGCAGGCCTGAATCTGACGAAGGCGCGTAGATAAACGAACATTGGATCGCCCGCAATACGGCGGGCATCACGGAGTAGACAGAGTATGGCGCAAACGACAGTCAAGCAGCTGGCATCGGAAACAGGCATTCCGGTGGAGCGGCTCGTCTCGCGCTTGGCGGAAGCGGGCGTGAGTGCGCGCTCGGCCGAAGATCAGATCAGCGACGAAGACAAGCTGAAGCTGTTGAGTCACTTGCGTAACGCAGAGAGCGCACGTTCGGGCGGCAAGCTCGGTGCCAAGCGCTCGTCGGTTTCGCTGCGTCGGCGCTCGACCTCCGAGCTCAAGGTCAATACCGGCCGGGGCGCGAGCTCGGGCCGTACGGTCAACGTTGAAGTGCGCAAGCGCCGCACGTTTAAAAACAACGAGCAAGCCACCGAAGAGCCGGCTGATACCGAGGCTGCACAGGCTCGGGCCAAGCAGCTAGAGGAAGAGCGGGCCGAGGCCGAGGCGCAGGAAAAAGCGCGGCGCGAAGAAGAAGAGCGCAAAGCGGCCGCCGAGCAGGCCGAGCGCGAAGAAGAAGAGCGCCAACGCGCCGAGAACGAGGCCAAGCGCCAAGCCGATATCGCAGCCCAGAAAGAGGCTGAGGACAAGGCTCGTCGCGAAGCGATGGAACGAGAACGCGCCAAGCACGGCATAAAGGCCGTCAAGGGCGATGCCACGCGCTCGCGCGTACAAGAAAATCTGCGGCGCGCGGCGGAAAGCCATGGCCGCACCGAAGACGATATCAAGCGCGAAAAAGAGCGCGAGCAGGGCGAGAAAGCCGCCCGGCGCAAGGAACTGCATGTCGCCGAGGGCAAGCAGGGCCGACGCAAGGACAAGAAGAAGCGCGGCGGCAATCGACGCCAGAAGAATGTCAACGTGGCCACCGAGCACACCTTTGAGCGTCCGACCGCGCCCGTCGTCCGCGACGTCGAGATCCCGGAGCTCATTACAGTGTCCGATCTTGCCCAGCGCATGGCGGTCAAGGGCGGCGAAGTCCTCAAGCGCATGATGAAGCTTGGCGTCATGGCGACCATCAACCAGACGGTCGACCAGGACACGGCGACGATTATCGTCGAGGAAATGGGGCACAACCCGAAACCCGTAGCCTCGGAGTCCGCCGAAGAGGCGTTGGAGCAAGAAGTCCACGCTGAGGAAGAGCAGGTCGAAGGCGTGACGCGTGCGCCGGTGGTGACCATCATGGGTCACGTCGACCACGGCAAGACCTCGCTGCTGGATTACATCCGCCGTACCAAGGTGCAAGCCGGCGAAGCGGGCGGCATCACCCAGCACATCGGCGCGTATCACGTGCCACACGACAAGGGTGCCGTCACTTTCATTGATACGCCCGGCCACGCGGCATTCACCCGCATGCGGGCCCGCGGTGCCGAAATCACTGATATCGCGATCCTGATTGTGGCCGCCGACGACGGGGTTATGCCGCAGACCAAGGAGTCCATCCAGCACGCCAAGGCGGCCGGAGTGCCGATCGTCGTGGCCGTGACCAAGATGGACGTAGCCAGCGCCGACATCGAGAAGGTGCGCGCCGGTCTCGCCGCCGAGGACCTCATTCCCGAGGACTGGGGCGGCGATATTCAGGTCGTGCCGGTGTCCTCCAAGACCGGAGACGGGATCGACGATCTGCTGGATGCCGTGTTGCTCCAGGCCGAAGTCAGCGAGTTCAAGGCGCCTCTGGACGTGCCGGCCCGCGGGGTCGTCATCGAGTCGAGCCTGGAAAAAGGGCGTGGTCCGGTGGCCACCATCCTGGTCAAAGCCGGCAAGCTCAAACGCGGCGATACGATTCTGGCCGGGCCGCACCACGGTCGTGTGCGTGCCATGTTCAACGAGCTGGGCGAGCAGGTGAAAGAGGCCGGGCCCTCGATCCCCGTCGAGGTGTTGGGCTTGTCGGGCACGCCCGAAGCCGGCGACGCCGCATTTGTCGTGGCCAACGAGAAGAAGGCCAAGGAAATTGCGGCCCAGCGCGAGGAGCAACAACGCGAATCCAAGCTGGCCCAGCAGCAGGCCGCGCGCCTGGAAGAGGTCTTTTCGGCCATGGGCGAGGACGGCCCGGCGGAAACGAAGGATCTCAACCTGCTGGTCAAAGGCGACGTGCAAGGCAGCGTGGAAGCGCTGGTCGAGTCGCTGCGCAAGATTCCGGCCCAAGAGGTCAAAATTCGTATCGTGTCCAGCGGCGTTGGCGGTATTTCCGAATCCGACGTCGAGCTGGCCATGGCCTCGCAGGCAATCATTATCGGCTTCAACGTGCGTGCTGATAACAAGGCTCGTAAGGCGATCGCCGAATCCGGCGTCGATGTGCGCTACTACAGCGTGATTTACGAAGCCATCGAAGATGTGACCGATGCGGTCAGCGGCCTGCTGGGCACGGAGCTGCGCGAGGAGATCATCGGCCTGGCTGAGGTGCGCGACGTGTTCCGTTCCTCCAAGCTCGGCGCGATTGCCGGCTGTGTCGTGGCCGACGGCGCCGTGGTGCGCGGTCAGCCCATTCGCGTGCTGCGTGACAACGTCGTCATCTACGAAGGCGAGCTCGAGTCGCTGCGGCGTCACCGAGACGATGTCAATCGCGTGCCGGCGGGTACCGAGTGCGGTATTGGTGTTAAGAACTACAACGACATCAAGGCCGGCGACCAGATCGAGGTCTACGAGCGCACGGAAGTGCAGCGCAAGGTCGACGTCGCCGAGACGGCATAACCATGGCCCGAGAGTTTTCGCGCAAGCAGCGCGTGGCCGAGGAGCTCCAGCGTGAGCTGGGGCTCCTGATCAACAGCGAGGTCAAGGATCCGCGGGTACGCTTCGTATCCATTTCGGACGTCGAAGTCTCGCCGGATCTGAAGTTCGCCAAGGTCTTCGTCGCCAACTTCGACGTGACCGCCGAGGATGATCGGGCTACGCGGGCCATCGAAGGACTCAAGGCAGCAGAAGGCTTCTTGAAAAAAAAGCTCGGCCAGCGGCTTCATCTGCGCGTGATGCCCGCACTGCGTTTCATCGAAGATACCACTGAGCGCGAAGCCCAGAAGATGGACCGACTGATCGAGTCCGCCGTTGCTGCGGATCGTCAATCGGAACAGGCTGCGGACGGCGACGAAGACGACGAGGCGCGTGGCGCGTCGTAAGAAAGGCCGGGCCATTGATGGTGTCGTGTTGCTCGACAAGCCCTACGGCGGGTCGTCGAATCGCGCGCTGCAAAAGGTTCGCCGTTTATTGAACGCGCAGAAAGCCGGGCATACGGGCAGCCTGGACCCGCTGGCAACCGGTCTTCTGCCGATCTGTCTCGGCGAGGCGACCAAGCTATCGGCCTATCTGTTATCTGCCGATAAGCGTTATCGCGTCACGGCTGATCTGCGTTTTGAAACGGCCACCGGCGACATCGAGGGCGAACCGACCGAATACAGTCAGGTAACCCCGCCCGAGTCGCAGGTGCTCGCCGATATTCTGTCGCGTTTCGTCGGTGATTCGGCGCAGATCCCGCCCATGTATTCGGCGCTCAAGGTCGATGGCAAGCCGCTCTACGCCTATGCGCGCGCCGGCGAGTACGTCGAGCGATCGCCGCGGCCCATCACGGTGTCCGAGTGCACGCTCGCGGCCTACGAACCGGCAAGACAGACGTTAACTTTGGATGTCGCCGTTAGCGGTGGGACGTACGTGCGCACGCTCGTCGAGGACATTGCCCGGGCCTGGGGCGGGCGTGCCCATGTCTCAGCACTTCGCCGGACCGGCGTCGGCTCGTTGGTCGCTACGAATTCAATGACGAGTATGGCGGACATCGAGCGCGACTGCGGCGGGCCGGACGCAGCCGCGGCCTTGCCGGCATGGCTCCGGCCGGTATCCACGATGCTGGCAGGCTGGCCAACGGTATTGCTCGAGGCAAGTGAGGCCGAGCGAATCGGCATGGGACAGACGCTGGGCGGCTATTCGTCGCTCGCCGACGGAGCGATCTGTCTGAAAAGTCCGCAAGGCCAGATCATCGGCCTGGGCCAGCATAAGCCGCCCAACGGTCTGGCACCGTTACGGCTTTTCTCGCGTCCACTGGATTAGTGTTACCGCCGCGTGATGCCGGGCTACGGCATATAGTGGCGTGGTTGGCCGGTTGTCGTTGCGGCACATGGCCTACCCCGGTACAATCTCGCGCTCTAACAGGCCGTCAACGCGGCATTCGCCAGACACGTGAACCGTGTCGCGCCATGTCGATTCGCTGCCCGCGGCCCACGTCCCTAAGGAGTTAACCATGGCACTGTCCACCCAGGAAAAAGCAGATATCGTCGCCAAGTTCGGTCGCGGAACGGGCGATACCGGTTCGCCCGACGTGCAGATCGCGCTCTTGACCACGCGCATCGTTCAGCTCGGCGAACACTTCGATCATCACAAGGGCGACCATCATTCGCGTCGCGGCTTGTTGAAGATGGTCAACCGTCGGCGCAAGCTGCTTGACTATGTCAAGAAGCACGACGCAGAACGCTACAAGACGATCATTCGTGAGCTGGGCCTGCGCCGTTAAAGCGCAACCCATCCGCGACTGATCGCGATAAGCGCCCCTCGGTGTGATCCGGGTCGGGCGCTTTTTTATTTCAAGAAAGCAAGCAGGCAGAGATAAAGAGTGAGTAACGTAGCAGTAACCAGCAGCCAGACGTTCGCGTTCGGCGCGCATAACGTCACCTTGGAAACAGGCGAGATCGCGCGCCAGGCCGACGGTGCGGTCAAGGTCAGCATGGGCGATACGGTCGTTCTCGTGACCGCGGTGGGCCAGAAAGAAGCCAAGCCCGACGCCAACTTTTTCCCGCTAACCGTCAACTATCAGGAACGCACCTACGCGGGCGGCAAGATCCCCGGCGGGTTCTTCAAGCGCGAAGGGCGCCCGGGGGAGAAAGAAACGCTGACCTGTCGCCTGATTGACCGGCCGCTGCGTCCGCTGTTCCCCAAAGGCTTTTATAACGAAGTCCAGATCATCGCCACTGTGATGTCGGTCGATCTGGAGATCGATGCCGATATTCCGGCCATGATCGGCGCCTCTGCCGCACTCGCACTGTCGGGCTTGCCGTTTGAGGGCCCGATCGGCGGCGTACGCGTGGGCTATGCCGATGGCGACTACCTGCTGAACCCGGTCGCAAGCCAGCTCAAAGCCAGCGAGCTCAACCTCGTCGTGGCCGGCACGAAAGATGCCGTGCTGATGGTGGAATCCGAAGCCAAGCAGCTCTCGGAAGAAGTCATGCTGGGCGCGGTGCTGTTCGGTCACGAGCAGCTCCAGGCCGCCATCACTGCGATCGAGGCGCTGGCCGCCGAGGCCGGCAAGCCGGCCTGGGACTGGCAGGCCGCAGAAAAAGACGAGAGCCTGGCCGATGCGGTCAAGCGCATCGCCGAGCCGGACGTGGTCGCCGCCTACCAGATCGCCGACAAGCAAGAGCGTCAGGCGCGGCTGTCGGAGATCAAGGACAAGGTCCTGGCCGAGCTGGCCGATCCCGAAGACGACAACGGCTATGCCAAGGGTGATGTGAAAGACGCCCTGGGCGGACTGGAAAAGACGACCGTGCGCTCGCGCATCCTCGAAGGCGAGCCGCGTATCGACGGCCGCGACACGCGCACCGTGCGCGACCTATCGATTCGGACCGGCGTGCTGCCGCGTACCCACGGCTCGGCCCTGTTCACCCGCGGTGAGACACAGGCCCTGGCAGTGGCCACCCTCGGCACGGCCCGCGATGCCCAGCTGATCGATGCCGTGGAAGGCAAGTATGAAGAGCCCTTCATGCTGCACTACAACTTTCCGCCGTACTGCGTGGGCGAGACCGGTTTCGTGGGCAGCCCCAAGCGCCGGGAGATTGGCCACGGTAAGCTCGCCAAGCGCGGTATCCAGGGCGTACTGCCGGATCTGGAAAAAGAGTTCCCCTACGTCATGCGCGTGGTTTCCGAGGTCACCGAGTCCAACGGCTCGTCGTCGATGGCCTCGGTCTGTGGCACCAGCCTCGCATTGATGGATGCAGGCGTGCCGATCAAGGCACCGGTCGCCGGTGTGGCCATGGGACTGATCAAGGAGGGCGAGAAGTTCGCCGTGCTGACCGACATCCTCGGTGACGAGGACCATCTTGGCGATATGGACTTCAAGGTCGCCGGTTCGGCGCAAGGTGTCACCGCGCTCCAGATGGACATCAAGATCGGCGGCATCACTCGCGAGATCATGGAAGTCGCGCTCGAGCAGGCCAAGGAAGGTCGCATGACCATCCTGTCGGCCATGACCGACGCTATTGCGGCCCCGCGCGAGGAAGTATCGGAATGGGCGCCGCGTATCTTCACGATCAAGATCAACGCCGACAAGATTCGTGACGTCATCGGAAAGGGCGGGGCAACGATCCGCTCGATCACCGAGGAAAGCGGCGCCTCGATCGATATCGAGGACGACGGCACGATCAACGTCTCGGCGGTGGACAAGGCTGCGGCCGACATGGCCATCAAGCGTATTGAAGACATCACCCGCGATATCGAAGCCGGCCAGATCTTCGAAGGCAAGATCGTGCGCATCGTCGATTTCGGGGCCTTCGTAAACCTGGCGCCGGGGCGCGATGGGCTGGTGCACATCTCGCAGATCGCCTCGCACCGCGTTGAAAACGTGACCGACGAGCTCACCGAAGGCGAAGTCGTGCGCGTGAAGGTGCTGGAAGTGGATCGCCAGGGCCGTGTGCGCCTGTCGATCAAGGCACTGGCCGAGGAAGAAGGCCAGCAAGCGCCCGAGGCAGGCGACGAATAATCGCCCGGGCGACAGGCCAAAGCCTGAAAGCACCTCTTCGGAGGTGCTTTTTTTATGCCCGATCACAGCGCTATCCAGCGCAGTTTATAGCGGGCAAAAAAAAGCCTCCTAGAAACTAGGAGGCCAAGTGCGAGAAAGGCCATTGGCCTTTCGGAGGAGATAAGCAAATCACCGTTCGGCGATATGAGAAGAAGTATAGTACGACTTTCGTATGAGTCAATAAGCTCGAGTCAATTTTTGGTATCGGTCCCACCGTGCCGATAAAAAAACCCGCGGCCGACTCGTCGACTGCGGGTTGGCTGCGCTTACCGCGCGCGGTTGCGGGCGAGATCAGCGGCCCAGCTGACGCTCTCGAATCTCGTCCAGGCTCTTGCAGTCCACGCACAGCGTGGCCGTCGGTCGGGCTTCCAGGCGACGGATGCCGATTTCCAGACCGCAGGTATCACAGAAGCCGTAGTCGTCACGATCGACCCGGCCGATCGCCTGATCGATCTTGCGGATCAGTTTGCGCTCGCGGTCGCGGGTGCGCAGTTCCAGGCTGAACTCCGACTCTTGGCTGGCCCGGTCGTTCGGATCGGGGAAGTTGGCCGCCTCGTCTTTCATGTGATGCATGGTGCGGTCGACTTCTTCCATGAGTTCTCGTTTCCACTGAACGAGCAGTCCGCGGAAATGCTTGCGCTGTGCCTCATTCATGTACTCCTCGTCGTCGGAGGGTACATACGGCGTAAACTCTTGAGGCGCATCGAGTTTTTTAGAGGTTTCGGTCGTCGACATGACTATCTCGCTTCTTAAGCAGCGCGTAGCTTTAGCAAAAAACATGCCCGAGACGCAACGATTAAGTTGGACGCAATCAAGCACGTAGGGTACATCAGTCGCTTGGCGCGCTGCCCATGGTGTCCAGATACAGCAGAGTGGCGCCGATCACGGCCGCCGGCATGACCACCAGATTGGCCAGCGGTATAGCGGTCATGAGCGTGACCAGGGCGCCAAAGCCCAGGTGTCGAGTTCGTCGGGCCTGTAGGTGGGCCAGCTTGGCCTCGAAGGCCCAGCCGCGGTTGCCCATCGGCCCGTCGAGATATTCGAATGCAAGCATATAAGCGCCGAAGACAAACCATAGCGGGGCGATAGCCAGGTTGGCCACCGGGATAAACAACAACACCAGGCTCAGCACGCCGAGCAGCAACGCCCGCGAGGCGTAATAACGCAGTCGTCGCGCCTCGCCGGCCACCCCGTCCCATATTTCGCCAGCGATACTCATGCGTGTCTGGGGCGTGCGGCCCGTCACGAGCTGTTCGACCCGAGACGACAACATGCCGTTGAACGGGCTGGCGATCAGGTTGGCCAGCAGCGTGAAGAAATAACAAAACGCTAGCGTGGCCAGCACCATCACCAGCCACCAGAGCACGTTTTCCAGCCATGCCAGCCAGTTGGGCAGACCCGACAGCCACGCATCCAGCCAATCGCCCACCTGCCAGCCGAGCAGGCTGACCAATCCGATGATGAGTACGACGTTGACGGCGACGGGAATCACGACATAACGACGCAATCCCGGCTGCGTCAGCATGGAAAATCCACGCGCCAGGCAGCGGGGTCCGGTGACAAGCTCGGTGATCGGGTTCATTCGAGGTTCGGCCTCGCGGTCATAAACTACGCTGCATTGTATCCACCACGGGAAGACAAGCGATGCGCAGCACACAAACCTCTCTCTTTTGTGCAATAGCCGTGCTTGGCCTGAGCCTGATGGCGGCCGGCTGCTCGGACAATCAGAGTGATACCGAGTCCGTTGACTCGGCCGAGCAGCGGGTCGAACAGGCCAATGCCGAGCTCGAGCAGGCACAGCAGAATCTGGCTGATACCAAGGCCGAGGCTAAAGCGAAAGCCGACGCCGAAACCGAATCGAGTAATAAAGCTAGCGCCACCAACACGCAGCAGACGACGAAGCGTGAGACGACCTCCAGCCGTGAGCAATCGGCCAGTCGTCCGGCCGAGCGCTCGAGCACGCCGGCCGACAGCGAGGCCCGCGAACAGGCCAGCACATCATCCGCGCCGCCGGTGTGTGACAACTGCGGCACCGTCACGTCGATCGTTCCGGTACGTCAAAACGTTGACAGCGGCTCCGGTGTCGGTGCAGTGGCCGGCGGCGTAGCCGGTGGTGCGCTAGGCAGCCAGATCGGCAGCGGTACCGGCAAGACGATCGCCGCGATCGCCGGCGCGCTGGGCGGCGCATACGCCGGTAACTATGCCGAGAAGAAAATCCGCAAAACCACGGTGTATCAAGTCAACGTGGCCATGGACGCTGGCGGATCGCGTCAGGTGACGGTGGATACCACCAACGGCTTGAGCAACGGCACCCGCGTTCGCGTCGTGGGTAACAACGTTGCTCTGATGCAGTAAGCGCGCTCGCTGACACAAAGAAGCCGGCTCTCAGCCGGCTTCTTTGTGTCTGGCCAGTTGTCGTCAGGGCAGGGCGACCGGCGTGGCCGGCTGCCAGCCCTCGGCCCGATGTTCGGCGATGACGGTCGTATCGATCCCGCCACGCACCCAGAACTCGGCGGTCAATCGCATGAAGCGCGGCGCGGTCGCGGCCACCAGATCGGCCAGCATCTCGTTCGTGACCGCTTCGTGAAACGCGCCGACGTCGCGGAACGACCAGATATACAGCTTGAGAGACTTCAGCTCGACACAGCGCTCGTTCGGCACGTAGGCCAGATGCAGCGTCGCGAAATCGGGCTGGCCGGTCTTCGGGCACAGGCACGTGAACTCCGGAATACGCATGCGGATGGTGTAATCGCGCTCGGGCGAGGGGTTGTCGAAGGTCTCGAGATCACGATTGGGCGCGGTAGACATAAGCGATAGCCAAGACAGGCGATGTATGGACAGGGCGCAGCAAGCCCGCAAGGGCAGGCAAGCCGCGCATAGGTTACACTAGCGAATTAACCATTCGCGGGCGTACGCCCGGCACGCGGCCTAGCCGCCGTTTGCACCACGCCCTTTCCACGACGCCCATCGCTTGTGCCGAATGCGCCTAACGCACATCAAACTGGCCGGCTTTAAATCGTTCGTGGATCCCGCCACGCTCGCGCTTTCGTCCAACCTCACCGCCGTAGTCGGCCCTAATGGCTGTGGTAAGTCCAACGTGATCGACGCGGTTCGTTGGGTCACGGGCGAATCCAACGCGAGGCAACTGCGCGGTGAAGCGCTTGAAGACGTCATTTTCAACGGCTCGAGCGCGCGCAAGCCCGTCGGCCGGGCGTCGGTCGAGCTCAAGTTCGACAACAGCGACGGCAAGCTTGCCGGCGAATGGGGCAGCTACGCCGAGATCAGCGTGCGCCGAGAGCTCACGCGCGACGGCGCCTCCAAGTACACCATTAATAATACCCGAGCACGCCGGCGCGACGTGGTGGATCTGTTTCTGGGCACCGGCCTGGGTGGGCGCAGCAACTATGCGGTCATCGAACAGGGTGCGGTCAATCGCCTGATCGAGGCGCGGCCTGAAGACATGCGTCAAGTGCTCGAAGAAGCGGCCGGTATCTCGAAGTACAAGGAGCGCCGACGCGAGACCGAGAACCGGATCCGTCACACCCGCGACAATCTGGATCGCCTCGATGATCTCATCGGTGAGCTGAGCGAGCGGCTGACCACCCTCAAACGCCAGGCCGAAAGTGCCGAGCGATACAAAACACTCAAGGCCGACGAACGCCGACTGAAGACCGAGCTGCTGGCGTTGAAGTGGCGGGCCGAGGCTCGGGCCGTGGAAACAACCCAGGCCGCCCTCGATGCCGTAGAGACCGAGCTGCGTGCGGCTATCAGTGCCCGCCGCGCTGCCGTGGGCAAGCGCGAATCCATCGGCCAGGCGCAGCAGACCGCGGGCGAGGCGGTTCAAAACGCGCAGGCAGCATTTTATGACGCCCAGGCGACGGTGGGGCGTATCGAACAGGCCATGGCTTATGCGCGACGCCTGGCCGAGCAGGCCGATCGCCAGCGCCAGGCCAGTGTAGAGCAACGAGAGGCCGCCGAGGCCAGCCTGGCCGGCGATAACACACGCGCGGCCACGCTCGCCGACGAGCTGGCTGCAGACGACGCCGATCTGGCCCGCGCGCGCGAGGTCTTCGAGCAGGCCAAAGCCGATCGCAAGACCGCGGAGGCCAGCGCCGATGGTGCCGAGCGAGCCTGGGACGAGCTATCCGGCCAGGCGACCAACCCCGCACAGCAGCTCGAGGCCGAGCGCACCCGTGAGCGCTATAACCGGGCCGAAGCCGACAAGCTGGCTGCCCGGCATGCCCAGCGCGTGGAAGAGCGTCAAGCGCAAGGCGATGAAAACGCCAACGACCTGGCCGAGCGCGACGCGGCTCTTGCGGCGCAACGCGAGGCGCAGCGCCGCGATCAGGCCGAGCGGGCACATGCCGGCGAGCGCGAACAGGCCCAGATCGAGACCGCAGACGCCGCCGAGGCGGAGCTGGCCGACACGCGCCGGCGTTTGTCCGAGGCTGAGGCCGAATACGCGGGGGCCTGTCGGCTGCAGCAGGCCCTGCTACGAGAAGACGACGCGAGCCTGGCGAACTGGTTTGCCGGGCAAGCGTTGGGCGAGCCGGCCGGGCTGGCGCGGCGCATCCGTATCCAGCCGGGTTATGAAACCGCAGCCCGCAACGCGCTTGCGCGCTGGCTGTCGGCGTTCGAAACACTGGATTTTGCGCAGGCCGCCGAAGCCGACGAATGGCCCGGCGAGAGATTGACGCTCGCCGTATCCGAGCCGGCGCCGGACGGGGCGCCCCTCGAGCCACCGGCCCCAGGACTGGTCTCGCTGGCGACCTGCGTGGACGGCCCGGCCGTCGTGATGCGAGCCGCGCGCGCCGTATTCGTGGCCGAGGACGCGGCTGCAGCCCGCCGCGCCCAGAGCGCGCTGACCGCCGACCAATGCATCGTCACGCCGCTTGGCGTCATGCTGGGCCCGGATTGGCTGACTACGCCGGCCGCCGAGAGTGCAGACGCCACAGGTATTTTCGAGCGCCAGCAGCATATCGACCAATTGGCGGAGACCATCACAACGCTCGGCGAGGCGCTCGAGGCCCGGCAGCAGCACGCCGAGGCAGCGCGTCAGTCCGTCGCCCCGTTGAGCGACGCTCGCGAGGCCCTCGACCGGCAGATCGCCGAGCGCACGCGAGCCATCGAAACGGCCGACGCCGAGCTAGAGGGTATGCGCCTGCGCGCTGAGGAAGCCCACCGCCGCAAGAGCGAGCTGGATGAGGAGATCGCCGATCTCGAGACCCGGCAGCGCGCGCTGGCTGACACCCAGGCCGAGATTGATCGCACCCTGACCGAGCTTTCCGCAGCGGCCGAGCGTTTCGAAAGCGAGCGCAGCCAGGCGCGGGCCCGTCTTGGCCAAACCCGTCGCGAGCGCGACCGGGCACGCCACGCGGCCGGTGAGGCGCGACGACGCATCGAAGACATCGAGGCGCGTCGCGCCCGGCGTGTCACCGAGCGCGAGGCTCTCGAGCAGCGCATGGCCGATACCCGCGCCACGCTCGAGCGTCTTGGCGCAGAAATCGAGGCCGCCGAGACGAATGCGGCGCAACACCACGAGGCCGATTATTCGGATGCGGATCTGTCGGCCGCTCAGCACGCCCAGGCCACCGCCGAGCAGGCACTCCGTGAGGCGCGCGAGACGGCCCATCGGCACGAGGGCGAGCTCAAGCAGGCGCGCGAGGCCGAGCTGGCCGCGGATCAGGCGCTGGATGCGGTACGCGAGCGCCAGAACGAGGCGCGCCTGGCCGTGGAGGCAGCGACCACCCGTCGCAGCGGGATCGTCGAACAGTTGCGCGAGGTCGACGCCGCGCCTGCGCCCATCGTGGCCGAGCTGCCCGATGATGCAACGACCGACGACTGGCAGGCCCAGGTCGAAGCCACGCAGCGACGCATCAGCCGGCTGGGCGCGATCAATCTGGCCGCGATCGACGAACATGAACAGGCCGCCGAGCGCGAGCGCTATCTGAGCGGGCAGCGCGCGGATCTGGCCGAAGCCCTGGACATGCTAGAGGCCGCCATCGCGCGAATCGATCGCGAGACGCGACAGCGTTTCAAACAGACGTTTGAGGCCATCAACGAGCGTTTCTCCAGCCTTTTTCCCTCCTTGTTCGGCGGCGGTGAGGCGGAGCTGTCGCTCACCGAGCAGGACTGGCTGACGACCGGCGTGCGGGTGATGGCGCGCCCGCCGGGCAAACAGAACGCCTCGATCCAGATGCTGTCGGGGGGCGAGAAGACGCTGACCGCCGTCGCACTGCTGTTTGCATTGTTCGAACTCAACCCGGCGCCGTTTTGTATGCTCGACGAAATCGATGCGCCGCTGGATGATGCCAACGTGCAACGGTTTTGTGATCTGGTCGCTGCGATGTCCGACAAGGTGCAGTTCATCGTGATCACGCATAATAAGCTGACCATGGCGCTGGCCGAGCAGCTGCACGGCGTGACCATGGCCGAGCCGGGCGTGTCACGGCTGGTGAGCGTGGATATCGAGTCGGCCCTGGAACTGGCCGGCTGAGCCGCGACGTCGGTTGCGATCTGGCCCACTCATTTCTTAGAACGAGCGTATGTCTATCGTGCAGTGGCTGCTTCTGATTCTGGTCGTGGCGGTAGCCGTCGGCGCCTATGTCTATATGCGTCGGCAGGCCGCCAGCGACCCGTGGCGAGATATGGATGAGCCGGACGAGGCGCTGTCCGACAGCACCTCGATGAACGGGGATTCCTATGTGGTGGGCGTGCGGACCCTCAACCGCGAGACGCCGGCCGACCGAAAGGCCGCGGCGACAGCGCGTGCAGAGCAGGGGGAGCGGGCCTCCGAAGCCGACGCCCAGGCCGACCATGCCGCGGACGAGCGCACCCGTGCGCCTCGCGGGCCGACCGCCGTACGGCGCCGGCCCGCGCCGCCCGAACCGGCACCCGGCCCGGTGCCGCGTCGCGAGCGGGCCCGGCCCAGCACGGCCCGATCCAGCGAGCTGGAAACGCCCCGCGGCCTGCAGAGCGACACGCCCGACGCAGAGCCCTCCGACACGGCGGCTGAGCCCGGCGCCGGTGCCGGCCTGGCCACGCCCAGCGCCCACGATACCCCGGTAGCGCGTCACGACATGGCGGCCCCCAAGCCCGGGCCGGAGTCACAGGTGTTCGTCCTGCACGTGGCTGCCCCCGAAGGTCAGGCCTATAACGGGCAAGATGTGATCGAGACGCTCGAGTCGCTGGGCCTGAAGTTTGGTTTAAACGATCTGTATCACCGCGTGACCGAGCAGCACGGCGTGACCGAATCGGTCTTTGCCGTGGCCAGCATGGTCCAGCCGGGGACGCTGCATCCGGCCGAGGCCGAAGCGCTGACCACACCCGGTCTGTCGATGTTCTTGCTGGTGCCCGGCCCGCTGGAAGGCCGGGCGGCCATGCACGACATGATGGAAACCGCGCATCGGCTGACGGTGACGCTGGGCGGCACCGTGCTGGATGACAAGCGAGCGCTCTTGAAAGCCCAGACTGCCCAATTCGTGCTCGACCAGATCGCCGAGATCGATCGCAAGGCCCGCCTGGCCAAGCGCCGGAGCTAAGCGATGGCTGGGACCGCGCGCGAGCGTGCCCGCGAGCTGGCCACGCGGCTGACCGAGCTCTCTAGGGCCTACTACGTCGAGGACGATCCCCAGGCCTCGGATGCCGAATACGACCGGCTCTTTCGCGAGCTGGAAGCTCTGGAATCCGAGGATCCGCGGCTTGTCACGCCGGACTCGCCCACCCAGCGCGTGGGCGCGCCTCCGGCCGAGGCGTTCGATTCAGTCGATCACGCGCTGCCGATGCTGTCGCTGGCCAACTGTTTCGACGACGACGAGCTGGCCGAGTTCGACCGGCGTGCCCGCGAAGGCGCGGGCCGCGACGTCATCGTCTACTGCGCCGAGCCCAAGTTCGACGGCACGGCCTTGAACCTGCGCTACGAAGACGGTGTGCTCGTGCGCGCTACGACGCGCGGTGACGGCACCACGGGCGAAGATATCACCGCCAACGCGCGTACGATCCGCAATCTGCCGCTATGCCTGGCCAGCGATAACCCGCCGGCGGTCATTGAAATCCGCGGCGAGGTGGTTCTGCCCCGCAGCCGTTTTGACGCGCTGAACGCCCGGCTGGAAGCGGCCGACCAGAAGCCGTTCGTCAACCCGCGCAACGCCGCATCAGGCAGCCTGCGCCAGCTCGACTCTAAAATCACCGCCCAGCGGCCGCTGGCCTTCATGGGCTACGGGATCGGCGCTGTCGAAGGGGCCGCGCTCGACGGCGGGCTCTATGCCCAACTGGGCCAGCTGGCCGAGTGGGGCATCGTCGTCAGCCCTTACGTAGAGCGCGTAGAAGGCCTGGCCGGTGCCAGAGCCTATTACGACGCCATGGCCGAGCGGCGAGCCGGTCTGGATATCGAAATCGACGGCGTAGTGTTCAAGGCCGACGAGGCCTATGTGCGCGACGAATTGGGATTCGTAGCCCGAGCGCCGCGCTGGGCAATCGCGCGCAAGTTCCCGGCCGAAGAAACAACAACCACGCTGGACGCGGTGGATTTCCAGGTCGGGCGCACCGGGGCGCTGACGCCCGTGGCCAAACTGACGCCGGTCTTCGTGGGCGGGGTGACCGTGTCCAACGCCACGTTGCACAACATGGACGAGATCGCTCGCAAGGATATTCGCGTGGGCGATCGAGTGATCGTGCGACGCGCCGGCGATGTGATTCCCGAAGTCAAAGCCGTGGCCGAGCGCGGCGAAAACAGCCGGCCTATCGAGTTGCCATCGGCGTGCCCGGTTTGTGGCTCAGCGGTCGAGCGCATTGCCGGCGAAGCCGTGGCGCGCTGCACGGGCGGGCTGGTCTGTGCGGCCCAGCGGCGCGAGGCGCTCAAGCACTTCGCCTCGCGGGACGCTCTAGACATCGAAGGCCTGGGCGATCGTCAGATCGAGGCGTTCGTCAGTGAGGGGCTTCTGCAAACACCGGCCGATATCTTTCGGCTGCATACGCACCGTGACGCTCTGGTCGCACGCGAAGGCTACGGCGAGAAATCGGTCGCCAACCTGTTGGCCTCGATCGAATCGGCCAAGGACACCACGCTTGCGCGTTTCATATTCGCGCTGGGCATACGCGAAGTGGGCCAGACCATGGCCCGGGATCTGGCGCGTCATTTCGCTCGCCTGGACGCGCTGCGCGACGAGGCCGGGGCCTATCTCGAGCGAGAGGCCGAGGCCAGGGCGGCGGCGACCACGAAAGCCGACTACGAGCGGCGTATGAGTGCCGAGGGCTTACAGATCGTGCCGGGCGTCGGGGCACGCGTGGCCCACTGCATCGCCGAGTTCTTTGCCGAACAGCGTAATCGCGAGGTTATTGACGATCTGCTGGCCGAGGGCGTGCACTGGCCGGTCGTCGATGTTGAAGACAAGGCCCAGCCGCTGTCAGGCCAGACTGTGGTCCTGACCGGCACGCTGACCGAATTGACGCGTGAGGCCGCGGGTGCCCGCCTGGAGGCGCTGGGCGCTCGCGTGACCTCCAGCGTGTCGAAAAAGACCGACTTCGTGGTCGCCGGCGACAAGGCCGGCAGCAAGAAGGAGAAAGCCGAAAAACTGGGCGTGCGCGTGCGCAGCGAGGCGGATCTTCTGACGCTTCTGGCCGAGCACGAAGCAGGCTGAGCGCCGCGTGGGCGGGGTAGCCGCACTTGCCGCAAACCCCGGCACCGCTTAGGCTTATTGCCCAATCTTTACGGTCAGGATAGGACACGGTGGCGCGAAGCTGGCTCGAGGTAACGACAACGGAAGTACATGCCAAGCTGGGCGCCAACGAGCGCTTGGCCGAGCGGCGCGACGCCATGGCCGATCGAGCCTGGGCCCTGATCGAGCAGACTATCGCCCCGGCGTTCCAGGCCGCGGCCGAGCGCATTGGCGAGCGTGAATTCCGCATGGCCGGAGACACCGAGTGGGCCGTCGCCCGCTGTGGCATATACGGCATCGGCGACGTCGAAAGCGATCCTCGGGTGGCCTTTCACGAGGCCGAGTTCGATGCCTATCAGCCGCTGATCATCCTGCGTCGCAAGGCCGACGGCGCCGGTGCGCCGGTGGAATCCCGTACCGTCCATATCGACAATCTGGACGAGGACACACTCGGCGAATTTCTTTCGGCCGCGCCGAAGGCGGCCTGACAACGGCGTTTAGCGGCCGCCGGGCCCGAGTCGTGGGGCCCGGCCTCTTATACGCTATTCCTGACTTCCTAAGGCCCGTATCGACAGCGCGTGTACGTCGGTCTGCATGAGATCGCCCATGGCCTCGTAGACCAGACGATGACGCTTGATCGGCGTCAGCCCGTCGAACGCTATGCTGCGGATGGTGACGTGAAAATGCCCGAGCCCGGTCTGGGCACCGGCATGACCGGCGTGAAGGTGGCTTTCATCGCGGATCTGTATCTCGTCGGTGTCGAGATGGCGCTGCAGGGCCGCGCGAATACGGGGAATACGATCACTCATGAGGGCTAGTCAGGCTCTTCGATAAGGGGTGGATCAAAAAACTTTCTTGTACGGGTAGACGTTACTTTCCATGTACACGCCTTCGCCCTGGTAGGGATCGACCTGGGCCCATTGGCGCGCGGCATCCAGGCTTTCGAACTGGGCCACGATCAGGCTGCCCTGAAAACCGTCGACGACCTGGCCGTACTCATCGGTCTTGGGCATCGGCCCGGCCGTGAGCAAGCGGCCTTCTTCGGCCAGCGCCTTGATACGGGCGCGGTGCTCGTCCTGGGCTCGGGCCCGGCCGTCGCTGCTGTCGGCCACGTCAAAGCTCACAATCGCGAAATATTCCATAACCATACTCCTGTCGAACGAGGCGCGTGAAAGACAGGCCTAGTGTGCCGCAATGCGACCGCCCGCGGCCATGACGCGATACAATCGGCGCCTATGGCAGAGCTTCTACATGTCCACGCTGAGACCCCACAGCCGCGACGCATTGCGCGCGCGGCCGATGCGCTTCGCGCGGGCTCGGTGGTGGCTTATCCCACGGATTCGTCCTATGGCCTGGCCTGTGCCATGGGCGACAAGGCCGCGATGGAGCGTATCCGCTGGATTCGTGACCTGGGCAAGCATCATTTCTTTACGCTGATCTGTCGCGACCTGTCGGAGATCTCGACCTATGCCAAGGTCGAAAACACAGCGTTTCGCCTACTTAAAGCGGCCACACCCGGCGCCTATACGTTCGTGTTGCCGGCCTCGAAACAAGTACCGAACTGGCTAGCGCATCCCAAGCGCAAGACCATTGGCATTCGCGTGCCCGCCCATCCGGTCGCCCGCGCTCTGGTTGAGGCACTCGGTGAGCCGTTTCTTACGGTCACGGCCATGACCGAAGACGGGCGTAATCTGTCAGAAGCCTTTGACGTGCGTGAAGCCTTCGACCGCCAGATCGATCTGGTGCTAGACGGCGGTGCCACCGGTATCGAGCCCACCACGATCGTGGATCTGACCACCGAGCCGCCAGAGATCCTGCGCCAGGGCAAAGGTCGCGCCGAGGACATCGGGCTGGGTTAGCCAGTCGCCGGCGCGTCGGGCCTGAGTCGATTGGCGCGGTGCTTTATACTCGCCGCAGTCCAACGCCCGTTTCTTTCAGGAGTCATCGCGTGTCAGAGCCTCGTTCCCGTCCGGTCGTGCTGTCCGGTATCCAGCCGTCCGGCGAGTTGACGCTCGGCAATTACATCGGCGCGCTCAAGCACTGGGTGCACCTACAAGACAGCCGCGACTGTCTGTTCGCGCTGGTGGACATGCATGCGATCACCGTGCGCCAGGATCCGGCGGCGCTTCGCGCGCGTTGTCACGAGTTCCTGTGTCTGTATCTGGCGGCCGGGGTCGATCCCGATAACGCGACCCTGTTTGTCCAGTCGCATGTGCCCCAGCACGCCCAGCTGGCCTGGCTGTTGAACTGTCATACCGCGATGGGCGAGCTCAATCGCATGACTCAGTTCAAGGACAAGTCGGCCAAGAACGTGGACAACGTCAACGCCGGGCTGTTCGATTACCCGGTGCTCATGGCTGCGGATATCCTGCTGTATCAGGCCGATGAAGTGCCGGTGGGCAACGACCAGAAACAGCATCTGGAGCTGGCGCGCAACCTGGCGGAGCGTTTCAACTATCGCACGGGACAGAACGTGTTCACGGTGCCCGAGCCGTTCATTCCCGAGGTGGGCGCGCGGGTGATGAGTCTGGGTGACCCCACGGCCAAGATGAGCAAGTCCGACGACGTCGAGGCCAACGTCATCAAACTGCTGGACCCGCCGAAAAAAGTGGTCAAGAAGATCAAGCGGGCGGTGACCGACTCCGACGGCGAAGTACGCTTCGACGCCGAGGCCAAGCCGGGCGTGTCCAACCTGTTGTCGATCCTGTCGGCCGTCACAGACCGGCCGATCGCGGATCTGGAAGCCGACTACGCCGGCGCCGGCTACGGCGCGCTGAAGGGCGATCTGGCCGACGCGGTCGTGGCTTTTCTGGAGCCGCTACAGGCGCGCTATCACGAATATGCCGACGACCGGGCGGGTCTGGATGCCATTCTCGCACGCGGCGCGGCTGCGGCCCGCGAACGCGCCCAGCCCACCCTGGATGCGGCGTATGCCGCCAGCGGGTTCTTGCCGGCGGTCCAGGGCGTGTCGTGATGAGATATGACGTCGCATTGCTCGCGCCGGGCGTGCCAGGCAAGGCGCGGGCCGCCGAGCGTGG
>DCKU01000094.1 GCA_002320455.1 Salinisphaera sp. UBA1666 | reverse complement strand
GTTGGGCCCAAAATTGGGCCATGCGGCGTTGCTCACCTTGATCGTGGCTCGCCACGACCGGCGGCTCGCGCCTTGCCTGGCGCAATTTTGGGCGCCAACGCGGCGCTCGTACGAAACGGCAACAGCCCCTGGCCCGCGACGCTGGGCAGCCGGCGCTGACTTGCGCCATCATGCACGCCGTATTCAAGCGCGACGGTAGAGCCGATGAGCCAGTTGTACGAATGGGCCGCCATGACCGGGCCGGAACTCGCCCGGCTGGCCGCCGATGATCCGGTCGCCGTGCTACCGATGGCTGCCATCGAGCAGCACGGGCCCCATCTGCCGCTGGATACCGACGTGCGCATCGGCTCGGGCCTTATCGAAGCCGCAGGCCAGGCTTACGACGCGAATGGCCAGGCGCGCGCGCCTATTGTGGTGCTGCCCACGGTAGCCGTGGGGGCAAGCTTGGAGCATACGAGTTTTGCGGGCACTTTGAGCCTGTCGGCGGAGCAGGCGATCGCTCAGGTCGTTGCCTGCGGTGAAGGCTTGGCGCGGGCCGGGATTCGCCGGCTGGTCATCTTCAACAGCCACGGCGGCAACAAGGCGGTCATTGATCTGGCCGCGCTGCGCCTGCGAGCCGATCACGATCTGCTGGTGATCAAGGCCAGCTATTTCCGGTTCGCGCCGCCTGCCGACACCCTGGCCGCCGACGAGCTCGCCCACGGACTGCACGGCGGGGCGCTGGAAACTGCCATGATGCTGCACCTGGCGCCGGCGACGGTCCGCGTCCGGCATCTGCGCGACTTCGAAAGCCTGGGAGCCGCGCGCGCGGCCGCCGGGGCGACGGTCGGCCCGGAAGGCGATGCCGGTTTTGCCTGGTTCGCTGAGGATCTGAATCCGTCGGGTGTAACGGGTGACGCCGCCAGTGCGACCGCCGCACAGGGGGCGCGTCTAATCGAAGCGTTCGGCGCGCGACTGGCCACCATTTGGGCCGAGGCGGCCGCTTTCGATCTGTCCAGTCTAGGCGGGCGCGCTCTCTGAGCGCGTTCGCCCGATGAACGTTAACGTGTACAGGCGGCCACCCGCAGACAAGGCCGATTTTCGGGTTAAACAGATGAGGATGTCGTGGCTGGTCCGGCGGCGGCAACGTTGACTCGCCCCGATCGAGCGGGTGGCCAGTCGGCGCCATATGTCGATTATCCGGGCTTATTTCGTCACAGACAGATCGTCAGGCTCGGCCAGGATCGCATCCAGCCAGTGGCCGGCGCGCGTGGCCTTGGTGGCCAGATAACGACGGTTCTGTTCGGTCAACCGGCCGAACACGCTGCTGCGCCCGGCGACGTCGATGGGCGTCTGGTTCATGGCATCGAGCTTGGCCGGGTTGTTGGTCAACAGATCGATATGCTCGACCGCCAGCTGGGTCAGCATCTCGCGGGCAACGGTATAGTCGCGTTCGTCCTTGCCAAAGCCCAGCACCTGGTCGGCGTCGACCGTATCCAAGCCCTCGTCCTGCATCTGATACGCACGCATCTTGTTGGCCAGGCCGATGCCGCGGCCTTCCTGGGCCAGATAGAGCAACACACCACCACCGCGTTCGGCGATCGCCGTCACGCTGGCTCGAAGCTGGGGTCCGCAGTCACAGCGCAGAGAGCCGAACAGATCGCCGGTCAGGCAGGCCGAATGGAGCCGCACCGGGACCGGATCGGCCCAATCAGCGTCGTCGCCGATCAGGATAGCGATATGTTCGCGCAGGCCGTCCGGCTCGCGAAAGACCACGAAGCGCGAGCGCGGCGCGGCCTCTAGCGGCACCTCGGCCTCGCTCACGCGGCGCAGTAGCGACGGCAGGCCGTCGTAGTGCAGGGCCACGTCGTTGGCCGTAACGGCCAGGATATCGTTGACCTGAACCCGGTGCGCAAGCTCCTCGGCCATCGCCGGCGAGGGCGCAGCCACCACCGCCGCGGGCACCAGCAGGCTACGACGCATCAGATGCAGGCCGGCTTCGTCGCCGGCGGCCAGCGGCTCCAGCCCGCGCGACGCGTCCAGGCGGGCCTGCGGGGCGCAGGCCAATTCGATGATCGACTCGCGTGTATCGCGGGCCGGATCCAGAGCGAGGGCGGCCGACGAACTCGATATCTCGCAGCCCAGGCGTGCCAGGCGATGATCGGTGAGGATCAGGCGCGGTGCCTCGGCGGCGCCGTCGAAGAGTTTGACGAGTAGCGTGCTGTCCAGGCCTTCGACTGGGGCGATCAACCGATCGCCTTCATCGGATTCGATGAGCACCGGCACACCGCGGCGCAGATCGAAAATGGCACGCTCGACATGATGCATGTAACAGTCCTTGCTCGGTCCGCGCGGTTCAATGCAAAGAAAAATCAGACGGCCATCGGGCCGGCGTCATGAGCGCGGTAGAATCGCACTATGATGCCATTAATCGACGCAGCCTACGCCTGGCAGCTCGTTCGCGATGCGCGCGATGCACCGTCCGGCGAGGTTTTTACGCCTGTTTCCGGCCTCTCCATTGCCTCAGACGGTACATGGCAGGCCGCAGCCCTGTGCGTGACCGACGATGCGGCTGCCTTGCTCAATACGCTACTGCCCGTCGCGCGCGGCGGGCCGTCCTATGTCGTGGCCCAGCTGGGTCAGTCGTTGGACGGGCGGATCGCGACGGCCAGCGGCCATTCGTACTATGTGACCGGCGAGGCCAGCCGGGTTCATCTGCACCGCCTGCGCGCGTTGGTCGATGCGGTGCTGATCGGCGTGGGCACGCTCGAAGCCGATGACCCGCAGCTGACGGTACGCCACGTTTCGGGCGCACACCCCGTGCGTGTGGTGCTGGAGCCCAACGCGCGGGCCAGCGCCAGCCGACGGCTGTTCTGCGACGACGGGCCACCAACCTGGCACCTGATCGGCGCCGACCAAACAGCGCTCCCCGGTGTGCGTACGCAGTATCTGACGCGCAGCGACGACGGGCGTATCGATCCGGCGAGCGTGCTGGCGGCGCTGGCCGAGCATGGCATGGGCCGGGTGCTGATCGAGGGCGGCGGGCAGACCATATCCGGATTTATCGCTGCAAACTGCGTTGACCGGCTGCATACAGTCGTCGCTCCCCTGCTGATCGGCTCGGGCCGGCCCGGCCTGTCGCTGCCCGAGATCGAGACCCTACACCAGGCGCGCCGGCCGGTCTGCCGGGATTACCCGATGGGTGATGATCGGCTCTATGACCTGGACCTAACCACCGAAATCGCGCCCGGGTAGGCCCAGCACATCGACATGGCCGACGCGTATCACGGTCCGGCCGGCGGCGACGTCTGCACTGCGACGTGTCGCCCAGGCCGTGAACCGCTCGGCGTGCTCCGGCAGTGCCGCGCCCGCGGCCCGGGCCCAGCCGGTCAGCAGGGCATGAGCCAACGCGGCGCGCTGCGGCCCCAGATGCCAGACCGCCGGCTGGGCGGTCACTGCGTAGCCGTGCCGGGCCAGCTCATTGATCAATGCGGCGGGTGCTGCCGTGCCGAGCGCCATGCCCAGGCCCTTGTCGCGGCGCTGATCTCGGGCCAGCGCGGCCAGCAGGGCTGCATCATCAGCCTCGGTCTGGCCGTCGAAGCGAATATGTCCGTCGACGCTCAACGTCATCAACACTGCCGAACGCTGGGTGGCGGCTTGTGCGCACAGGCGTGTCAGCCACGCCTGCGAGACCAGATCGAGCAGCGCTGAGGCCGTGATCAGATCCCCCCCGGCGATCGCCGCGGGCAGTTCGTGCGCCAGATCTCGTGCTTCGGTGGCCACTGTCTGATTGATGGCCTGGCCGGAGCGCGAGGCGACGCGCGCCAGCAGCTTCTCGTCGTGGTCGACGAGCCGCCAGCGCGTATCGGGTCCCAGATATGGGGCCAGATAGCGCAAGTTGGAGCCTGAGCCCGTGCCCAGATCCACCACGGTAGGTAACGCGTAGCGGGCCAGCCAACGCGCGGCCTGCTCGGCCAGGCCATGGGCGCGGCTGGCGTGATCGACCGGTTCGCGAAGCGTGAGCCAGTCGTCGTCGAACAGCGAACCGTCGGCAGGCGGGCTCATGCGTGAATCTCGGGATTATCGGCGAGCGCGGCGGCGAACAGCTGGCCGGCCCGCGGCCAGTCGGCCAGCGACGCGGCAGCTCGTCTTGCGCCGGCCACGAGCCCGGCATAGACCGCCGGCTCTTTAAGGCACTGCTCGAGTGCCGCGGCCAGCGCAGACGGCTCGCCGGGAGCCACCGCCAGCCCGGCCTCGGCGGGCAGCGTATCGGCCAGAGCGCCGCCGGTTGTGGTGACCACGGGCAAACAGTGGCTCACGGCCTCGGTAACGACCATGCCATAGCCCTCATAGTGCGAGGGCAGAACGAACAGGTCGGCCTCGGCATAGGCGCGCGTCAGGGCCTCAGGCGGCTGCGCACCGTGGAGTCGGATGCGGCCCGTGAGCCCGGCGGCGGCGATGGCCCGCTCGATCGCTTCGGTATGGGCCGGGTCGCGGCGCGTGTCGCCGATGCAGTCACAGACCCAATCGGTATCGGCCAGCTCGGCCAAGGCGGTGACGAGGTCGGCGTGGCCCTTGCGCGGGATCAATGTGGCGATACACAGCAGCCGCCTGGGCGGAGCGCTGCGTGGGCGTATGTCCTGCGCCGGGGCGGCCACGCCCGGCTCGACGATCGAAAGGCGTGTCGCCGGCACGGCGTAGCGCTCGCGCAGGCGGCGCGCAGTGAACGCGCTGGTCACGATGACGTGATCGACACCGGCCAGCGCGTGGCGTTCGCTGTCGTACAGATGTCTCGCGCTGGCCTCGTCCAGGCCGGCCTCATCGGCCAGTGGATGATGGACCAGCGCGGTGACGCGACGCCCGCCGCGATGTGCGCTCACGGTCTCGCCGAGCGTGCCGAGCGCCAGCCCGTCGATGACCACATGCACGTCGTCGGGCAGGCTAGCTAGCGTATCGGCCATGGCATCCGCGGCCGTAGCATCGGCCTCGGGGAAACGCCCGGCCAAGCCAACGATGTCTATCGAATGACCGGCCTCTTTCAAAGCGTCTGCGATACGCTGGTCATAGATATAGCCCCCGGTGAACTGGTTCGGATCACCCGCGACGATCAATACGATCGGGCTCACAGATCGGCCTCATAGCCGGCCCAGGCGATATGCGACTCGGCCAGGCGCACGCCCAGGCGCGACAGGCCGTGGGCGCCGGCGCCCAGCTCGCCGGCTTGGATCGCACGCTTCATGTCGTCGAAGACCACGCGCGCCATGAACTCGGTCGTGGTGTTGTGTCCGGCCAGGGCCTCGTGCTCGTCGAGGTTGCTCAGGCTATAGCGCCCGGTGATCTGGCCGAGCACGCCGGCCGCCGCACCGATATCCACGACCAGATCATCGTCATCCAGTTCGGGCCGGTAGAACGTCACATCCACGATATACGTGGCGCCATGGAGCTTCTGCGCGGGGCCGAATGTGGGGCTAGCAAAGCTGTGGGCGATCATCATGTGATCGCGAACGGTCAGGTTATACATCGCCGATCTCCGGATAGATAATGCGTTGACACAGGCTGCGATCCCCGGGGCGGGCCAGACGCGCCATGACGTCCGGCAGGGTGTCGAAAGCGGCGTCGGTGTCTTCAAACAGGGCGTCCAGTCGGGCATCGCCACACATTGAGACAGCAAGTGCCAGGCGTCGGGCGTGCGACCAGCGTGCGGCGCGTGCGGGGGCAACGGTGCCGACCTGGGTCGCTCGTAGCGTCAAGCGTTTGGCATGGAAAGCACCGCCCAGCGTCGCCGGCGTGGCTTGATCGCCGTACCAGCTCATCTCGATGATCGTGGCCTCAGTGCCGGCCAGGCCGAGTGCCGTGTTCAGCCCGTCAGCGCTGGCGCTGGCATGAAAGACCAGGTCGCGCTCACCGCTAGCGGCGTGTGGTTCGGAGAAATCGACGCCGAGCGCGCGGGCGAGAGCGGCCCGGCCGGTATCGATATCGATCAGCTCGACGTGGACGCCGGGTATATCACCGGCCAGAAGCGCGACTAGCGCACCGAGCACGCCGGCGCCGACAATGCTAATTCGGTCACCGACCCTGGGGCCGGCATCCCACAAGGCGTTGACGGCAGTCTCCATATTGGCCGCCAGCACTGCCCGCTCGCTCGGCACGTGATCGGGCAGAGCCACCACGGCATCGATCGGCACGTCATAACGCGTCTGATGACCGAACAGACAGAACACCACCCGGTTGATCCATTCGGTGGGCCCATCCTCGACCACGCCGACGTTGGCATAGCCGTGGCGCACGGCGTCCGGCAGCCGGCCGGCCTGGAAGGGGGCGGCCATGCGAGCGTACTCGCTTTCGGGCACGCCACCGGCATAGACTAGGGTCTCGGTACCCTTCGAAATCGCGCTGAATCGTGTGCGAACACGCAGGTGATCAGCCGCCAGTGGACCCAGCGTATCCCCACGGATGAAAGCGCGATGGGGCGGCGCCAGCCAGAGCGCTCGCGTCGACGGGTCAGACATAATGGATGGAAACAGGGCTGCAAGGCCTTCACCTTAAAAGGTCGTTACTACAAACACTAGACCGATCATTTGAGTGCAGGATGCAGCTATGTGGATAGCCGTGTATCTTGAGCTTTCGTTGATGTGGGGAAGCGCGCAATGGCGCGCGCAAGGGATAGAACGTGAAAGACAAACTGTTCGATCGCTTCGTTAAGCGAGGCACGCTGGTGGTATCGATCGGCGATCGCGAGCAGAGCCGCTATGGCTCGGGTGAACCGATTGCGCACGTCCATCTAAAGCACCGCCGGGTGGTGGCTCGTCTGCTGGCTGACCCGGAGATGGCGTTCGGCGAGGCCTACGTTGATGGTGACTGGTGGCCCGGTGACGGCGGGCTGGCCAAGGTGTTCGAGCTGTACTTCGCCAACGCCGAACACATGGGAAGCAGTCGATTTACGACACTGGCTCGACGCGCGCTGCGCGGCGTGCTGGAGGTCAACGGCCGCCTGCGCAGCGTACGTAACGTGACCCATCACTACGATATCGACAACGACCTGTTTCAGCGTTTTCTAGATCCTGAAATGCAGTATTCCTGCGCGTACTGGTCGAAATCGGATATGACGCTCGACGAAGCGCAGTTGGCTAAGCTCGAGCATATCGCCCGCAAGCTTTATTTGTCGCCCGGTCAACGCGTGTTGGATATAGGCTGCGGCTGGGGCGGTATGGCCTTGTATCTGGCGCGCTATTACGACGTCGAAGTGGTCGGCCTGACCTTATCTGACGATCAATATCAGCATGCGATCAAACGGGCCGAAGCGCTCGGGTTGTCACATCGCGTGCAGTTCTTGAAACAGGATTATCGCGACCACCGGGATCAATACGATGCGATCGTCTCGGTGGGCATGTTCGAGCACGTCGGCCGGCCGCAGTACCAGACGTTTTTCGACCAGGTTGCGCGGTTGTTGAAGCCCGACGGTCGCAGCCTGATCCACACCATTGGGCGCAACGGCGAGCCGCCGCGCGACAGCCGCACGTGGATTCAGAAACATATTTTCCCGGGCGGCTATATTCCCTCGTTGTCTGAAATCGCCCCTCGAGTTGAGCAGGCCGGTCTGGTGCTGGCCGATTTAGAAGTCTGGCGACGGCATTACGCCGAAACGCTCAAAGCGTGGAATACGCGTTTCCAGGCCCAGCGAGACCAGTTCGCGACGCGTCTCGGCGAGCGCTTCTGTCGAATGTGGGAGTTCTATCTGTTGGGTTGTGAAGCGGTGTTTCGCTACGGCGACTTGATCGTCTTCCACGTGCAGGTCAGCCATAGCAACGAGGCCGTACCGATCACGCGTGACTATCTCTATGAGGACCGTGAGCCACCCACGTCACGGGCGGATGAGGCACGCACGCTGGACTCAGTAGGCTAGCCGCGCAGCCACCAGCTAGCGCCGGGATGCCAACCGTTCTTAAAGCAGCCCCCGCCGGGGCCGGATACGCGCCCCGGCCACGAACAGCACCGAACAGAGCAAGACGCCGTAAACGTTGATGCCCAGCGTTTCGGCGTATGGCCCCACGCCGATACCGACAAACGACGGAATCGTGGGCAGGTGCAAGATGTCTTCAAGCGCCAGCAGCACGCCGATGATCACGCCCGGCCAGAGCGCCAGATGGAACGACAACCGGCCGGCGCGCTTGATCCAGCCCAGCAGAAAGATTGGCGCCAGGCCCATGATGGCGGTGCCGCTGATGGTCGTGGCCGCGATCACGGCCGGGCCCACGCCGTCGATATAGATGGATAGCAGTGGCAGGTTGCCCAGTATGGCGATCGCCCACATCGCTCGGCGCCCGGTCGCCTGCTGATAGACGGTGGGCGGGCCGTCGGCATGTGGCCAGTCGCGTGCCCCGAATTTGGCGGTGGCCGTCATGACCGAGTCGAGCGTAGAGCCTGCGGCGGCCAGCATCACGGCGTTGAATAACAGCGTCATACCCAGCCCGACTGCCAGCGGCACCGCGACAGCCACCGACGGTGACGGCGCAATGTCGTGGGCCAGAGCGTATAACCCAGCGCTGGAGAACCCCACGATCAGCGCGCCGCCGAGTAGGGCGGCCAGAACAAAGCTCGCCACCATTTTGCCCGGCGCGTTAACGAAGGCACGATCCGTCATCACCGGATCGTGAAACCCGTAGGACAGCGTCTGTACCAGCGCCAGGCCCAGAAACGTCAGCCCGCCGGCCTGCATGGCCGGCGTGACATCACCTGAGGCGACGCTGGGTATGCCAAGCCGGAGCACGTCGGGCGCCAACAGCCCGAGCGTGACCACCAGCAGAAACAGCAGCAGGATCATCTGCAGGCCGTCAGTCACGATTGAGCTGCGCAGGCCGCCTTTCAGGCTGTAATACAGCGTGAACAGGGTGAGCCCCGCAGCAGCGATCCAATAACCGCTGCTGCCTTCGGCGCCGAAGTAAAGTGCCGCAATTTTTGTGTTGGACCAGACTTCATTGATCAGGCGGATCGCGATGACCAGCAAAAACAGCCGAGCGGCGCGCGTGCCGTACTTGGTTTTCAAAAAACCGGCCAGCGACGTGAACCCGCCGCGCGTGCGCATGACATAAACAGCAACCGCCACCACCACAAATGCGAGCCAATAGGCCGCATAGCCAATGCCGCCGATCCAGCCGAAATCCGCGGCGAGGTTCATGGCGTTGTTGACGCTCTTGGCCATGACCCAGGAGATCGCCGCCGATGCACCAAGAAGGATAATGCCCGGTGTGGCGCCGTCGTGGCCGCGCCCGCCGAAAAAGCCGGTGGGCCCGGCGCGCCTCGGCGTCGATAGCAGCACGGCCAGGCCGTAGCCGCCAAGAATCAGCCAGGGTGCGACCAGCAGCGTCGCCGCCGTCCAACTCATAGGCGGCCTTGCTCGGTGATGTGGTACCAGCCGGCCTCATCGGTCTGGCCGAGCTGCGTGAGCAGTCGGGTCAGGCGCTCGTCGGCGCCGGCACGTGCACGCAGACGAACGTCGAGCGTGTAGCGCGACTGGTCGGTCAGATCTACGTTACCGGTCAGAGCCAGCGGTCCCTGGCTGTCGACAAGTGCCGCGCGTAGGGCATCGTTGTCGGTCCGGCTGAGGTCGGCCTGAAACTGGCCCAGCTCGATCGCCGGTTTCATCAATTCATAGCGCACGCCGCTCACGTTGACGCGCCCGACAAGCCCGCGCACCTGCATGTCCCCGTCGAGATCGAGCGCGTCGAGCGACACACCCACACGACCGGCGGCCGGCACGAACGTATAACCGGCCATTTGCGCCAGCCAGCCGATCGAAGCGTCGCCGGTCAGCGCGCGGATATAGGTATTGCCAAGCAGCGTATAGCCCAGCGTAGCGGTCACGCCGGACAGGTCGGTATCGGCTGATACGTCGGCCGTAATACGGGCCAGCAGCAACGCAGCCGGATGAATATCCCATGCCACATTGTCGACGCCACCGGCCGGCAGGGCCACGTAGGCCGCCTTGCCGCTAAGCAGCGTGCCGGTGACGCCGTCAAAGCGCAGCTCGCTATCGTCGGCCACCCAGCCGGTCACCAGCGAGGCCGGCAGATAAATGATGAGCCCGATGACGAAAAAAAGACCGCCGATCAGGCCGTAGCGGAGCAGGGGGCGATTCATGCAGCACCCCGCAGCAGCGTCAGGCGGGCATCAACCTCACCGGCTGTCTTGCTGTCGCGAGAGACGGTCGCCTCACTCACGGTGATGCCGTATTTGGACTGCAGCGTGTCGAGCCAGTACATCATTTGATCGAACCCGACGTTTTCCAGGCTGACGGTGGCCTTGTCATCGTTCTGGGGCTGTATCTGTGTGACGGCGCCGCCAAGCTGGTTGGCACGGCTGGTGGTATCCACGATCGACAACAGTGATTCGTCGCCTCCAGCCGGCTGTCGATCCGCGCCGGCCGCCCGCAGCGCCTGGGCCTCGTTACGCACACCCAGCATCCAGCGGGCCTCGTTGGCCTCGGAGACCACGCGTGAGCGAGCATCGGCCAGGGCCGCGTTCAGCGGCGACCAAATCAGCATGTAGAACAGAGCGACGCTGACGAACACGCCGGCCACCAGCACCATGACCCGCTCTCGCGGGGCGAGACCTTCGAACCATTGTTGTAGCTGATTCATGAAGGCTGCCCCTGGCTGACCGAGGCCCGGATCTGTACGCCATCGGCGTTGGCATCTGCGCTCTGGACCGATAACTCCAGGCCGGGGCGATTGGCAAAGCCGGCGCGTAGCGTCTCAACGGACTGCACGTTCTTACCGCGAATCGACAGATCGAGCGTGGCGTTTCGATACTGCATGCCCTGAACCTCAAGGCTGTCGTCGCCTCCGGCGACGTCAGCCGTGGCCGCGAGGACCGGAAACAATCCCGTGCTGCCCGAGTAGCCGCGCAGGCTGGCGATGCCCTGTTCGGCCTGAACGCGCAGGTCGTTGATGGTGTTTACATCGGGAAAAGCATCTCGAAACGCGGTCTGTGTCTGGGCCTCAAGCGCGGCGATGCGCTGGTTGAGCTGCCAAGTCTCTACGCCGTGGGCGACCAGCGTGATGACCAGCCAGCTCGCAGCCAGCCCTGCGGTCAACATATAAGGCCGCCATCTCGACTCCGCGGCGTTGTTGGGCGCGAACTCGCCCTGACGTAGATTGATGCCCGGCTTGCCGAGCTCGGCGTTGTCGATCAGCAGCCCGATGAGCGCATCGCTGCTGGCGTGGGTCTGTGGGCGGATATCCGGCGCTGGCTCGAACAGCGACTCGCCGCTCACGGTCTGGATGGCGTCTTGCGACGTGCCGTGTAGATCGATGACCTCGGGTGCAGTATAGGCCTCCGCAAGAATCGGCAAGAGATCCGGACTGCAGGCGAAGCCCTGTTGCGCCTGGCGGCGCACGAGCAGCCGGTCGTCGATACGGGCCATCTGCCAGCCGCCGGACTCCGGCATCGGCAGGGCCAGGCAATCCGGCACCACGCGCACGACATGCACCCCGGCGGCCTCAAAGGCATCACACCAGGCGCGCATCTGCAGCTCGTCGACCACGGCTACCGGGGTCTCGTCGCTGCCCTGGGGCGTGTCGAGTGCAAAATGCAGCTGCTCGATGCGCCCGGCCAGGCGGTCTTCGAGTGCGAAACGGGCGGCGGTCAAGCGTCGTTTAGCCTGGCGAATGGGCGGCAGGGCGACTTGTGTCAGCAGAATATCCTCGGCGGGCACCAGGACCGTGACATCGTGCTCGGCCAGGGCGGCGCCAGCCTCCGCGAGCGACGCACGGATGATGCCGTTCACCGGGTCGCGCCAGAGCGCTGTCGTGCCGTCGTAATAGAGTGTCCGCCGCTGGGCCACGCTGTCTCCCCTACGTTGTTCTGCTTGTCGTGCCGACCGTGCTTTTCGGCAGTCTAACCCAACTTCTCACTCTCTCGTGCGGTGCGCGCCCGGCCTGCCTCAATACGCATCGGTGGCATGACGCACCACGTGCACGGCGCCGTTGTCGGCCCGCTCGAGCACGGTATAGAACTGGGTTTCGCTGTCGGCCACGGTGATGCGCCCGGCCACCAGGAAATAGCGGGTCTTCACGTCCAGCGGAATGCCCTCGGGCACCTGACCGGCGCCAGCGAGCGGCCCCGCTTGGTTGAACTCACCGACGTCTTCCCAGGGCGAGCCGCTACGCTCTTCGACCAGCTGCTCGCCGCCCGAGGCCGGCATGTTCTCTGACAATGCCTGGAGTACCGGCGCTGGGGCGGTATTGACGTTGATCGTCGTGGCCTCGGGCAGAGCCGAGATATTGGGCAGCAACGCACGATAAATCGCCGGCGTCATGTCGCGCACGGCTTCGATCTCGCTGGGGCTGACCATCAACGTGTTGCCCGCGCGATAAGCCGGAGTCAGCCCCAGATAATAGTTGTCCTCGGCGCCGTAGGGCCGCGTGGGCTCGACGTCGGCATCAATCCAGTCCTTTGTGGCCTGAGCGATGCTTTGGGCAGTGACCGGGTCGGCGTCGGCGACGGTAGCGATCAGGCGGGCGAAATACGCCATCTCGGCTTCGCTGTCGCCAAGCACCAGGTTGTTGAGGTTGAAGCGGCCCTGCAAATCCACGATACGTCCGGAAATGCTACCGCCGTCGATGGGCAGATAATCGACCGGCTGGGCCCAGTATTCCTCTAGCGAATCGATTTCCGTGGCTTCGGCTTCCTTGCGTAACTGAGCGCCCAGCCAGTTTTCGATGCCGATGCCGTACCACCAATTCTGTTGCGCATTCCAGATGTTGCCCGAGCGTTGGAGCGCCAGGTTCATGCTGGCAATCATGCCGGTGGTAATAATGGCGGTGATGGCCATGATCAGCATGGCGGTGAGTAGCGCGACACCGCGTTGTTGCGTGCGCCGGTTCATGGCCGACCGCCCGGAATCATGTATAGCAGGCGCATCTGCCCCCACGCGCGCGTGTCCAGCGTGAGCTCGACCGCCTGCGGGGGCGGCTGGGCGCCGGCGCTTCCGGCACCGTCGCCGGTGCCCGAATTGTTGAGCGTCGGCGCCGCAAAGGCCTGGCCGCCGGCGGTGGCCGGCCAGCTGTCTTGCCACTGGCCGTTCTCGTCGAGATAGCGCCATTCCATTTGCGTGACGCCGTCCAGAAGCACGCGGTTGACCGGTTGACTGTCCTGGGCCTGGTCGAGCACCCGGAAATAGCTGCGGACCAGCTGACCATCGCCGTCCAGGTCGTAGTGCACGCGCTGTAGCGTGGAGCGCGGCGCGCCGAGCGGGTTCACCCAGCCGGCTCGTGTCACATAGAGCCCGATCCCGGCACTGCCGTAGATCGCGGGCTGGGTATCGCCGAACGAATCTCGAACCGGGCGCTGGACGGTCTGTTCGATATCCTGCTGAATCCGCCACAGCGCCATTTGCAGGGTTTTCGAGCGCTCCAATGCCGCGTCGATCGACTCGCGACTGGCAATGACCGAAGACAGCCCGCCGTAGGCGATCGCGGCCATCACGGCGAAGACCGCGATTGCGATCAGCAGCTCGATCAGCGTGAACCCACGCTGGTGCCGCACATGCCGCCTTGACGTCATGACCGCCCTCCGCCCAGCACGTCGGCCGTGGAGGTGTTGTCGTCGGTGTTGCCTTCGCCCGGTGTATCCGGTGCGTCCTCGGCCTCGGGGTGCTGGGTCAGAAAGCCGCTGATCAGCAGCAGCGCATCGTCCGCCGGGCTGTCGCCGTCGGGATCCACGGAAAACACCCGAATATCGACGCGGCGCACCGCGGGGTCCGGTGAGGTCTGGATATCCGCCTGCCAGTGGTAGGTGCTGCCGGCCATGTCGACATCGTCTTCCTGCGTGCCGACGTTCGGCCAGTCGTCGGCCAGCTGATAGGCCACCAGCTGGTTACGTGCGACCCACTGCGCGATCGTGCGCTCACGGATGTAGGTGGCATAGTCTGCGTTCTGCGCGCCCGCCGAGACGAAGGCCGTCAGCGCGATAGCCAAGACCGACAGGGCAATGAGCACCTCGACGAGTGTAAAGCCGCGTTGCGACCGACGGCACTCAGCCGCGGGGCATTGGCGCGTCACGTCTCTCATCGCGTACGTCGCTCCAAGCGAATATCGCCATTGGGCGCGCCGGCGATGATATAGACCTGATCCACATCGTCGGCCGAGAGCTGCAGCACGAACGGCAAGAGCTCGCCGCTGGCCAAAAACAGAGCAGCCGGCATCGCGAGATCAGCGCCCGCGTCTTCGGCCGCGTCCTGTCGCTCAGCCGCTTCTTTGGCTTCGCCCGGCGTCATCGGTACCGGGGAAGGGGGAAGGGTGAGCGTACCGGTCTGCATCATCGCTTCTCGGTCGTTGGCCCCACCGTCGGTCGACAATCGATCGAGATAGAGGTCGTCGTCGAGTCGCCGCGGACGTAGCGCATTATCCGGGCTGTCGATCACGGACCAGCCGGTGCGATCAAGTGAGACGAAGCGATACCCGTGATCGCCGACTTCCAGGCCGATGGTATGGCCGGACAGGATCGCTTCGTCGGCCGCATCCTGGGCCAGCGCCAGCAGGCGCTGGGCTTCGGTGTTCAACCGATCGCCCGGCCCGCTCGGATTCACCGAGAGCGTGGCAAACGCCAGCGTCACGCCCACGATCACCAGCACGACCAGGATCTCGATCAGCGTGAAACCGCGGGCGCCATCCCGTGCAGGGCGACAACACACGTTGGCCGGGCAACGACGGATCACGGCACCGGTCAGGCGTTATCCAACGTCCAGTTGCCGATATCCGCATCCGGGCCTTCGCCGCCGTCTTGGTTATCGCGTCCGAGCGTATAGACATCAATCGGACTGTGCTGGCCGGGGTTGCGATAGTGGTAGACGTTGCCCCAGGGATCGGTCGGCACGCGGTCGAGATACCCGCCGGATTTCCAGTTACGCGGCTCGGGTTGGCTGTTGGGTTTGTCGACAAGGGCGGCCAGACCCTGCTCGGTCGTAGGGTAGCGATAGTTATCCAGCCGGTAAAGCTTGAGCGCCGACTCGACCGCCTTGATGTCCTGACGGGCCTTGGCCTCTCGGGCCGCATCCGGCCGGTCGATGATGTTCGGCACCACGATCGCCGCCAGAATACCCAGAATGACCACCACGACCATGATTTCGATCAGGGTGAAGCCGGACTGTCCTTGACGGGCCGTGGCTTGGCGGCCGCGACGATGGGCATCGTTCATGAGATCACTCCTCGATTGACAGATATAAGGCCGAGCGCGGGTCACTGCACCAGCTGATTGAGATTGAACACCGGTAACAGAATCGCCAGTACGATCAGCAATACCACGCCGCCCATGCTCAAGATGACGGCCGGGCCCAGAACACCCATCACGCCTTCGCGAAGTGCTTCGACCTCGCGATCCTGATGATCGGCCGCCCGGCCCAGCATCATATCTAGTTCGCCGGACATTTCGCCGTTGGCGATCATGTGAAGGGTGATCGCCGGGAATAGGTTCTCTTGACCCAGCGCGCGGTGGATGGCGTCCCCTTCGCGCACACGGGTCGCCGCGCGCGATATCGCCTCGCGCATTGGCACGTTAGTCACGACCTCGGCGCCGATTCCCATGGCGTCAAGCGCCGGCACGCCGCTCTTGGTAAGAATTGCCAGCGTGCGCGTGAAGCGAGCGGTATTCACACCGCGCACGAACCGCCCGATCAAGGGCAGCCTGAGAACGGCCCGATGGAACCGGCGCTTGAAGGCCGGTTGACGCAGGCCATACATGAATCCGGTGATCGCGCCCGCCAACAGCAGCGCCAGGAGCAGGCCCCAGTCACGCAGGAAGTCGCTCATTGAGATCAGCACGACCGTTAGCGTGGGCAGATCGGCATGTACGCTGTTGAACACGTGCACCAGCTTCGGCACCACGGTCGATAGCAGGGCGACCACGATGCCGATCGAGACCACGACCAGAAACGCGGGATAAATCAGTGCTGCCAGTATTTTCTGGCGCAGCGCCTGTTGTTCCTCGACGTAGTCGGCCAGGCCGTTCAAGACCTCGTCCAAATGGCCGGATTGCTCACCGGCGGCTGCCGTAGCGCGATAGAGCTGATCGAAAGAGCCCGGAAAACCGGCCAGAGCGTCGGCGAAGGTGTTGCCCTCGACCACATCGGATCTAACGCCCACGATGATCCGCCGCACGCGATCATTGTCGGTCTGCTCCGCAACCGCTTTCAGCGCCTCCTCCATGGGCATGCCGGCATGCGCCAGCGTGGCCAGCTGACGCGTGAACAGCGCCAGCTCAACGACCTTCATCCCGCGCTGGAAGGAAAACGCAGGCTTGGCTGCCCCTGGCTTGCGCCGGTCCGAGACCTCCTTGACCTCGATGGGCGTGAGCCCGCGCTCGCGCAGTTGCGCCCGGATGGCGCGCGCGGCATCACCTTCAAGCACGCCTTTTTTCTGGCGGCCGCGGTTATCCAGTGCGGTGTACTCGAACGCTGCCATGAGCGCTAGCGCCCGGCCGGCGCGTGGTCAAGGGGGCGATTATCCTTCACGGGTCACCCGCAGCACTTCTTCTAGCGTGGTGTTTCCTGCCAGCACGTTGGCTCGGCCGTCGGCGCGGATGCTCGGCGTAGTCTTGCGGGCCTGGGCCTCGAGCGCGTGCTCGGCGGCTTGTTCGTGAATCATGTTGCGCAGCTCGTCGTCGATGACGACCAGCTCATAGATGCCCGTTCGGCCCTTGAAACCACTGTGGCCGCAGGCTTCGCAGCCGCCGGGGCGATACAGCGTGGGTGGCGCGTCGGGGTCGCGCTTGAGCAGTTCACATTCGCGGCGATCAGCCGTGTAGGGCGTCTTGCACTCGTGGCACAGGGTGCGCACCAGGCGCTGGGCCATGATGCCGATGACCGACGACGACAACAGAAACGGCTCCACCCCCATATCGCGCAGACGCGCGATCGCCCCCACTGCGGTGTTGGTGTGCAGCGTGGACAACACAAGGTGACCGGTCAGCGAGGCCTGGACCGCAATCTCTGCGGTCTCCAGGTCACGAATCTCACCGATCATGACCACGTCAGGGTCTTGGCGTAGGATCGCGCGCAGGCCGCGGGCAAAGCTCATGTCGACCTTGGTGTTGACCTGGGTCTGGCCGATGCCGTCGAGGTAGTACTCGATGGGGTCCTCGACGGTCATGATGTTGCGGGTGCGGTCGTTGATTCGGGTGATACCCGCGTAGAGCGTCGTGGTCTTGCCCGAACCGGTCGGCCCGGTCACTAGAATAATGCCGTGCGGTTTATGGACCAGCTCGTCCATGGCATCCAGCGTTTCGGTGGGCATGCCCAGATGCGGCAGGTCCAGCCGGCCGGCCTGTTTGTCGAGCAGACGCATCACCACCCGCTCACCCGTACCCGATGGAATGGTCGAGACACGCACGTCGACAGGGCGCCCGGCAATACGCACCGAAATACGCCCGTCTTGGGGGATACGTTTTTCCGCGATATCCAGCTTGGCCATGACCTTTACGCGCGAGATCAGTCTAGGGGCCAGCTGGCGCGGCGGGTTGAGCACCTCGCGCAGCACGCCGTCGACGCGAAACCGCACCGTCAGACGCGACTCGAAGGGCTCAATATGAATATCCGAGGTGTTTTCCTTGATGGCCTCGGTCAGCAGCGCATTGATGAGGCGAATGATCGGCGCGTCGTCGGACGACTCGAGCAGATCGGCCGGTTCGGACAGCGCGCGGGCAGCATCCGACAGGTCCATATCGTCGTCCATACCCTCGACGATCTGGCTCGACTCGTTGTCGCGGTTCTCGTAATCGTTCTGCAGCATCGCCTCGAAGGCAGCAGCCGATACCCGCTCGACCTTGAGGCGCCGCTTGGTATGTCGGCGCACCTCAAGCAGGGCGGTGGCATCGATGGGCTCGCGTGCGATCACGTTGACCGCATCCTCGTCCCAGTCGCCCAGCATCACCCCGTAACGCCGGGCGAAGGCAAACGACAGACGCTCGAGACGGGCAGGCGCCTCGGCCGGCTCGCCAACCGGACTGTCCAAAGGGCTCAGCGGTTGCGGGCTATCGAGCGGCGTTAAGGTGAGTTCTTCGGCAGGGTCACTCATGGCACATCGTTCCTCGCGGCGCTGGCCGGCGGTTAGAAAGAGTCTCCACGACGTTTACTGTTCTCCCGGGCCGGGCTGCCCGGCAGCGCCCGTTGGGGCTCGCCCAGATCATCGGCGCCGGTATCGTTGAAGCGGGCCGATGAATTCGTACCGCCCTTGAAGTTATTGATGTCGGGCAGCTGCGGCCGGCGTTCTTCGTTGCCCATCAGCGGCAGGCGTCGTTGGGTCTGCTGCAGCTGGAGCGAGCGCAGATATCGATACTTCTCGGCGCTGTAGGCCGCCGACTGGCCGTCGCCACGCAGAATGGTGGGCCGAATGAAGTTCAGCAGATTACGCTTGGTGCGATCGACGGCGTTATAACGAAACAGCCCGCCTAGCAGCGGAATATCGCCCAGCACCGGCACTTTGTTGCGCGTGACGTTGAGGTTGTTATCGATCAAGCCGCCCAGAACCAGGATCTGGCCGTTTTTGACTTCCACCGCAGTCTGCAGGGTCCGGCTGTTGGTGATGAGCCCCGCGTCCTGCGCCGATTGCTGGGCACTCGGCGCGATGCTGGAGACTTCTTCATCGATGGTGAGCTGGATGGTGTCGCCGGCGCTGATCTGCGGGATGAAGGCCAGCTGCAAGCCCACGTCTTCACGATCCACGGTCTGGAACGGGTTGACGCCGGTGCCGCCGCCGGAAGCCCCGGTGGTGAAACTGCCGGTGACGAACGGCACCCGCTGGCCGACGCGGATCTGGGCTTCCTCGTTGTCGCGGGTGATCAGCGACGGGGTCGAGAGAACGTTGGTGTCGACGTTGTTGGACAACGCGTTGACCAGCAGCGCGAAATTGACCTCGCCGTTGGTGCTGCCCAGGGCGACATTCAAGCCCTGCTGGATCAGGTTTAGCGGTGTGCCGTTGGCGGCCGCCTGGCCGACCGCAGTCAGCGTTTCCGAATTCAGAATACTGGCGGCAGCCGGGCCACCGTCCTTGAGCGCGGCCAGATTGATGCCGAGATTCTTGGTCTGCTGAATCCCGATTTCGGCAATGATGCCCTCGACCAGGACCTGACCACGACGAATATCAAGCTTTTCGATGATGTGCTTGATCTTGCTCATCTTGTCGGCGGGCGCGTGGATGATGAGCGCGTTGGCGCCGGATTCGGCGATCACGGCGACATCACTGTCTTCACCGCCGGAAATGCCCTGTACGCCGCCGCCGCTGTTATTGCGCTGGCGATTGATGCCGCCGCGGTTATTACCAAAACCACTGTTGTTGTTACTGCCGCCGAAACCGCCGCTGTTGTTGCTGCCAAAGCCGCCGCCGGTGCTCGATAACCCGCGATTGCGCGAATTGCCTGACGAGTAACTTTGGCCGGTGGCATAGGCCTGGAGCACCGGGGCCAGCGTTTCGGCATCGGCATAGTTGAGATAGATCACGGCGGTGTCGCCGGCTTCTTGCGACTTCGTGTCCATGCGCTTGATCACGTCGCGCAGCTTGGCCCGCTCGCGCGGGCTGCCGCTGACCAGCACGCTGTTGGTGCGATCGAGCGCGACCACGTTGGTAGCGGATTTCTGATCGCCCCCCTGCAATTTCCCAATCGCCTCGGCAACGTCGCTGGCGTTGGCGTTGGTCAGCTGAACCTGATCAACGCTGGACACGCCGTTGGCGTCTATTCGACGCACGATTTGTGTTAGCCGCGCAACGTTGGCTTCGCGATCCGAGATCACCAGCGAGTTGGACGCCGAGTAGGCCGCCAGATGCCCGTACTGTGGCACCAGCGGGCGCAGGATCGGCACCAGCTGATCGGCCGGTACGTTGTCGACGTGCAGTACCTTGGTCACCACGTTTTCATTGGTCACCGTGCCCGAGCCCCCGAACCCGCCGTCCTGCTTGGCGTTGATCTGCGGGATAATCTTGGTCACTTCGCCCGACGGGATCGCCGAAAAGCCGTGAACGTCCAGCACCGATAGAAACGTCTGGTACAGCTCGTCCGGCGTCATCGACTGGTTCGACAGCACCGTCACGTCGCCTTTGACGCGCGGGTCGACCACGAAGTTGCGCCCGGTCACCTCGCTCACCGTGGCAATCAGCGTCGTGATGTCGGCTTCCTTGAGATTGAGCGTGAACGTGTCGCCGTCGGTGGCACTGATACCGGCCGGAGAGTCGGCCTGGGCCATGAGGGCGGGGGCATAGGCCACGCTCGCGGCCAGGGTGAGTGAGGCCCCGATAACGACGGGCCGCAGACAGGCACGCAGCCGGGGAGACGTAAAAGACGTGCTCATTGGAAGTTCACTTCAACGGTTCGAGACGCACCGTCGTTTTCGACGGTGATCGTAGCGCTGCCGGCCTTGGCGAGATTGCCGAGCATCTTCAACGATGCCGCCGGATTATTGAGCGGTTGCCCGTTGATCGCAGTCACAAGTTCCCCACTTTGTAGCCCTGCCTGTTTGAACAGCGTGTCGTCTTGACCCGGAAAAATGCGGTAGCCGGCGAGACTGCCGTCTTGGCGTGCCGGCCGCAAGCGAATGTAGCGCTGCGCATTGGCGGGATTGGCCATAATCTCTTCGCGAACCTCGGACAGCTTCGCGCCCAGATCGGCCGATACACTCTGGCTGGCTTGATCGCCGCCGTTGGCAGCCTGCGCCGTGCGAGCCGCGTTTGTCGTTGCTCGACGGTTAGCGGCTGACGCCGTACCGCGCGCCGCCGATTCCCGCCCGGCCGCCCGGGTCAGCCCGGTCATGGCCTGCGCGTTTTTTACGCTTTCTAACGTCAGCGTTTCCAGGCGTCCGCTGCGGTCGAGTATCACGCGATCCGCGTAAATGGTTTTGAGTTTGACGCCCGAAACGATCTGTTCGTCGACTTTGAACCCTTCCTGATCGCCTTTTGGCGTCTTGATGAGAGCTCGAGAGCGCTGGCCGTCGCGGTCAGCGATGATGCCCGTCAGCTCTAGATTGAGCTGGGTCTCTGGGGCGTTGAGTTCTTTCTGGCGCTCACGCTCGGCGTCCACCACGGTCTGCTGCCCGAACAAATGCGCCCCGGCGATGGCAGCAACATCGACCTGTTCACCAGGATCGGCGCGCCGGGCCGGCTCGTTTTGCGACGGCGCGATGACTTCGGCGGCCGGCTGCGGCCATATCAGCCAGAACAGCTGGGCGAGTGCCAGGCCGACGAACGCGACCAGCAGGATGTTGACGAATTCGGGCAGCCGCGCCAGCCACCGCTGGGCGTCCGATGAAAGTTCCAAGGCCATACTCCCGAGTCTACCGATCTTGTAAGTCGATGAGATGTATCCAAAAGTCCTAAGCGAAAGTCCTAGGCGCGCATCTAGCTCCAGACGGCGCACACCGGCATCCTCACCCCCGCAATACGCCAGCGTATCTATCCTGCCATGATTCGCGTGCGGGCTAGTCCAACGTCGTGTTTGCCGTTACCCGCCGGGCGCGTAGACTAGCGCTGAATATCGGCGGCGCCACCTCAACCGATGTATCTGCGTTATTTCGGATTCGAAGATTACCCGTTTGCAGTCACGCCCGACCCGGCGTTTCTGTATCTGAGCGAGAGCCATCGCGAGGCGCTTGCGCACCTGCTTTATGGCGCCGGCGAACATGGCGGATTCGTTTCGCTGATCGGCGAGGTCGGCACCGGCAAGACGACGCTGATCCGTGCGGTGGTCGACAGTGAGCTGGCTGATCTGGATATCGCGTTGTGCTGGAACCCCCAGCTCGAGGTACGGGAATTCGTGGCCACGATCTGCGACGAGCTGGGCGTTGCCGGGGCCCGTAATCCGAAGGCCAGCCTCAAGACGTTGACGGATCGTTTGAACGCGCACCTGCTGGAAGCGCATGCGGCCAATCGGCGCACGGTGCTGATCGTTGACGAGGCCCAGAATCTCTCGCGCGACGTTCTGGAGCAGTTGCGGCTGCTCACCAACCTCGAAACCCATCGGCACAAACTCTTGCGCATCATCCTGGTGGGTCAGCCGGAGCTGTCTGATCTCTTGGCGCGCCACGATCTGCGTCAGCTGGCCCAGCGCATCACAGCGCGCTTTGTACTGAAGCCGCTGGGGCTTGCCGAGACGCGTGCCTACGTCCAACACCGGCTGGAATGTGCTAACGGGCCGCAGCATCTGTTCAGTTCCGGGGCTACGATCGCGCTTCGCGCCATGACCGGTGGTGTGCCGCGTTTGATCAATATGGTCTGCGAGCGCGCCCTGATGGGCGCGTATGCCCACGGCACGTCGACGATAGGCACCTGGATGGTGTTGCGTGCGGCACTCGAATGCCTGCCGCCGCGTTACTCGCGCCTGTTCCGGCGCGGTTGGCGCCTGGCGCTGCCCACGGGCCTGTTGGCTGGCGTAGCCGCTATCGTCCTGCTGGCCTGGCTGCCGGATATTCCCTCGACCAACGCCGCCGAACAAGGCGGGGTAGGTGATGGTCAAGGCGATACCGCGCTGACGCACCCGCCAGCCGAGGAAGAGGACACCGTCTCGACCAAGTCGCCCGACGCCGAGGCTCAGGCAGGTGATAGCGCCAGTAAGACAGCCGAACAAGACACGTCGCGCGCAGGCGACGCCGCGAGTCAGGGTTCGGTCAAGTCAGCCCCTACCGCTGAGTCGGCGACCGCGTCGGATGGCCAAAGCGGGCAGGGCGCCACCGTCGAGGCAGATCAATCGGTTAACGCGAGCGAGGCTGCGACGCCGAACGAAGCCGACGTCGACGGTGACGACAAACGAGCATCGGGTAACGCACGTCCCTCGCAACCAGCTGATTTTGCCAGCCTGCTGCCGACCGGCAACGCGGAGATGAGCCAGCTGTTGCGTCTCTGGGGGGTTTTCGGCGCGGACGTCCAGCGTCGATGCGATAAGCTGCGGGTCGGGGATCTTCGGTGTCTAGATGACGCGCCGGATCTGGATGTCGTGGCCCGCTATAACCGCCCGGCGCTGATTGATCTCGATGTGAATGATGGTACCCAGACCGTACTGCTGACCGCGCTGGACGATGCAAAGGCCACGATCGTGGGCAGCGATGGTACCCGCGATATCGACCGAGGCCGGCTCGAATCCCACTGGGCCGGGCGGGCCCGTATCGTGTGGCGCGCTGATGCGGGCGTGCGCCTGATTCGTCCGGGCTCCGTGGGCAGCGCCGTGGTCTGGCTACGGAATCGTCTTGACCGCATCGACGGACAAAATCCCGAGGCGCGCGCCGGTAAACCGTCGCCGGTATACGACGCGGCGCTCGGCAAGCGGCTGCGCGAGTTTCAGGCTGCCAGCGGCCTGGACGATGACGGCCTGGCCGGCCCCAGAACCCAGATGATGCTCAACGGGTCTGTCGCAACGCCAGGTACCCCATCGCTGCGTGCAGTGGGTGAGAGCTAGCGGTGTCTTATCTCGTCGACGCGCTAAAAAAAGCCGAGCGAGAGCGCTATGCGCGCAGCGCTGGCGACTTGCACCAGGCGGCCGCGATGGACGCGCAATCACGCCGTGGTACCGGTGTCGGTCGGTGGCTATTGGCGGCCCTTGTCGCCACCAACGTTGCGTTGGTCGTGTATATCTGGCGCCCGCAGGCAGATAACACACCGCATTCGACGGCTGCTGCAGCGGCGCAGAACTCGACATCTGCAAGGTCCGTGGCGGACGCGCGTACCGCGCCGCGTAAAATCGATACGCCGGGCCCAACCCGCGACGGCTCATCCGCGCCGACAACGCCCGCGATGCCCGCAACACCGATCGTTCGGGCCACGGTCGCAGCCCCCGCGCCAGCGCGCGCGACGGCCGGCGGCAAGGTCACGTACTCCACGGTACCGCTGACCGGTGAAGCAGGCACTGCGGCGGCGGTTGATAAAGCTCCCGAGACACCGGATACGTCGGCTGTAGAGGCAGCTGCTGCCACGCCGGCGTCAGCAGCGTCGCTCGACGATGATTTGCCCACACAGGCGGGCACGAGTGCGCCCGCAATCACCATCAACGGCCAGCTCTACAGCACCGTGCCCGGGCGCAGTTTTATTTTGGTTGACGGGAGGCGCTATCACGAAGGCGAGCGCCTGGCGGCCGGCCCCGCGGTTGAACAGATCGAGCCCAGCGGGGCAGTGTTGCGCTTCCAGGGCCAGCGCTATCGCGTGGCCGGGCCGGGCTGACATGCGACGCATCGCGCTGATTCTGTGGCTTGCAGTTGCGGCGTGTGGCGCCTCACCTGCCAACGCAGACTCGCTGCGCTGCCAGGGCCAGTTGGTGCGCGACGGCGACAGCATGGCTGAGGTCTTAGACGCCTGCGGTACGCCAGACTTCGAAGACCGTTGGATCGGCCAGGGCGCGCTTGGCTTTGGGCTGCCGATGCAGGAGTGGACCTATAACCCCGGGGCGCGCCGCCTGATTCAGACCGTGGTATTTCGCGGTGACCGTGTCATGGCGGTCAACAGCGACGCCGGCTATGGATTCCAGCCGCGCGCTCTTCCGCCAAGCGGTGACTGCGACCCTGGGCTGATCACGCCCGGCCTAACCAAATATCGATTGCTGCAGGCCTGCGGCCCGCCGCTGACCGACGTCGGTTATTTCATCACGGCCACGCGGATATACGAGCCAGGATTTACCTTGCCGCTGGGACGCAACGGCGGGTCATTCATCTATCGCGAGCGATGGACCTACGATTTCGGGCCCAACCGGCTGCGGCGAACCATACAACTCGATAACGCTCGCGTGGTGGCTATCATGCTGGGAAACCGCGGCCGATAGGGCCAACAGCGACCGTCATAAGCGGCAATAAAAAGGTTCATCGCACATTACCG
>DCKU01000099.1 GCA_002320455.1 Salinisphaera sp. UBA1666 | reverse complement strand
TGAAACCTCAACAGGCCCTAGAAATACCTCTGCCAGCCAGAACCCGAGCCTCAAAGATAGGACCGTTTTCATCGGTGTGCCACCCGGTCGCTCAGTCCCGGGAGATACCCTTGTTGTCGATCAGACGCGTGCGCCCCAGTCGACCGGCGGCCAGCACCCGAAACGCGGTGGTCTGGCGCGTCGCCGGGGCGAGATCGGTATCGCGGATATCGAAATAGTCCGGGTCGAAGCCGGCATCCGAGAGCTGCGCCCAGCCACGGGCCTCCAGCGAGCGAAAATCCTGTTGTCCGGCCGCCAGACGCGCGCAGACATCATCGATAGCCGCCGATAGGGCGACCGCCCGCCGGCGCTCGTCGGGCGTGAGATAAGCGTTTCGTGATGAATAGGCCAAGCCGTCGGCCTCACGCACCGTGGGCCCGCCCTCGACCACGACCGGCAGCGCCAGATCGGCCGCCATACGCCGCACCACGGCCAGCTGTTGATAGTCTTTCTCGCCGAACAGCGCCGAGTCCGGCGTCAGAATGTTGAACAGCTTGGTGACCACCGTGGCCACGCCGTCGAAATGTCCCGGGCGGCTGGTGCCGCAGAGCATCTCGGTGATGCCGGCCACGTGAACCGTGGTCGCCGACGCCCCGCCGGCCGGATACATCTCCTCGACGCCGGGAGCAAAGACCGCGTCGACGCCGGCGTGCTCCAGAGCCGCCACGTCGGCTTCGAAAGTGCGCGGGTAGTTGGCCAGGTCCTCGTTCGGCCCGAACTGGAGCGGGTTGACGAAGATGCTGACGACCACGTGATCGGCGATCTTGCGGGCCGCGGCTACCAGCGACAGGTGCCCGGCGTGCAGGTTACCCATGGTGGGTACGAGCGCGACGCGCGGCTTGGCCGCGCGCCAGGTCCGTGCCTCGGCGACGGTCTTGATGATCTGCATAAACGCTCTATTTGAAGCCGTGTTCCGGCCCGGGATAAGACCGATCCTTGACCGCTGCCACATAGTTGGCCGTGGCGGTATCCAGCGAGTCCGCTCCCTCGAGGAAGTTCTTGACGAAGCGCGGCTTTTTACCCGGCGACAACCCCAGAATATCGTAGACCACCAGAATCTGGCCGTCGGTGTCGCCACCGGCGCCAATGCCGATGACCGGCACCGAGACGCGCTCGGTGATGGTTTTGCCCAGATGCGACGGCACGCACTCGAGCAGCACGATATCAGCGCCGGCCTCGACCAGGGCTTCAGCGTCGGCCACCATCTGTTCGGCGGCGGCCGTATCCCGGCCCTGAACCTTGAAACCGCCCAGCTTGTGCACCATCTGCGGGCGCAGGCCCATGTGGGCACAGACCGGCACGCCATAGGTCGACAGATGACGCACGGTCGGCACCAACTCGGCCCCGCCCTCGATCTTGACCATATGCGCTCCGCCTTCGGCCATCAGCCGGTGCGAAGCGGCCAGTGCGGCATCCGGCGTGGCATACGTCAGAAACGACAGATCGGTCATCAGAAACGCGCGCGACAGGCCAGCGGCGGTGATCCGGCTGTGATAGACCATGTCGTCGATCGTCACGCCGGTGGTGCTGGTCTCGCCCTGGACCACCATGCCCAGGCTGTCGCCCACGAGCACGACATCCACGCCCGCACGATCCTCGAGTGCGGCGAAGCTGGCGTCGTAGGCGGTCAGACAGGCGATCTTCTCACCTGCTGCCTTCATCGCCGCCAGATCGGCAATGGTCACAGGCTTGTCGTCGATCTTCTGCAGGTGGGGATACGGACTCGTATTCATGACGTTGAATATAGCATTGCGAACTTGATTGTCGGCCCGGTTAGTGCGGCGCCGACGGCCCGAAATACCGGTCGCCGGTCGGCGTCGCCACCGCATCGCGGACGCGCGCATAATCCTGTGCATCATGCACAAGATCCAGTGCCTGCGCATCGACCCGTATCACCGGGCAATCGTGGCGCCGGGAAAACAGTGCCTCGTAGCCGTCGACAACGCGCGCGAGATAGTCTCGCGTCAGGCCGTGCTCGGCGGGCCGGGCGCGCTGGGCGATACGCGCCATGAGAATATCCAGCGGCGCACTCATGAAGATCACGCAGTCCGGCTGTGGCGCCTGCCAGGATAGGCGCGTATAGATTTCGTCGTAGAGCGCCCACTCGTGCCCGTCGAGCGTCAGGCGCGCAAAAAGCGGGTCTTTGTCGAACATGAAATCGGCGATACAGCCGGCGCGCTGGAACAAGTCGGCCTGGCGCAGGCTGTCGATCTGACGGGCCCGCTGCAGCAAGAAGAACAGCTGGGCCGAGAGCGCATGGCCGGCCGGGTTGTCGTAAAAGTCGCCGAGAAACGGGTTCTCTTCGGGCGCCTCGACTAGCCGCTCTGCACCCAGATCCGTGGCCAGTCGGTCGGCCAGCGTGGTCTTACCCACGCCGATGGGCCCTTCGATGGCGACGTAGCCGATGCTCACGACGCCGGCCAGGGTTCGATATCGCCCGTATCCTGCCCGGCCAGACAGTCGACCACGCGACCATGGCCGCCAAGCGTGAGCGCCGGGGCGATCTCGGCCAGCGGCACTAATACAAAAGCGCGCTCGGCCGCCCGAGGATGCGGAAGCGTCAGCCGGGCCGCACTGGAGGCGTGCGTATCGAAGGCGATGATATCGATATCCAGCGTGCGGGGGCCCCAGCGGACGTCTCGCACGCGGCCCTGCGCGGCTTCAATCGCCTGACAGACGGCCAGCAGCTCGTACGGGCCCAGATCCGTGGCCACAGCGAGTGCGGCGTTGCAGAACATGGGCTGATCCGCCGGGCCGCCCACCGGCGCGGTGCGATACAAGGATGAGATCGCCAACACGCGAATCCGGGTCTCCGCGGCCAGCGCACGGCTGGCCGTTCGGATTTGCTGGTCCGGACACTCGAGATTACTGCCCAGCGACAGCCAGGCGACGTGTTGCGGGCCGGCGGACGCGCTCATTCGTCGCCAGCCGGCGACTCGTCGTTGTCTCGCAGCCGACGCCGACGTCCGCCGCGGCGCTTGCGTTTTTTCATGCCGGTACCCGACGCCGGAGCCGGCGTGGCCGGGTCGTCCTGGATCACGGTCCACCAATCGGCCAGATCCTGCTCGACCTCGCCCGCCTCGGCCCGCAGCAAGAGAAAATCATACGCCGCGCGGAATCGCGGGTGCGGGATGAGGCGATTAGGCGCGCGTCCGCGACGCTTGTGGAAGCGCGGCTGAAGCTGCCAAATCTCGCGCATCGGGATCGAAAAGCGCTTGGGGATCGCCACCCGTTGGACCTGCGCCGACACCACGCTGGACTGGGCACTGGACAGCGCCGGCGAGGCCGGCATGCCTTCACGCTCCAGATCGGCCGCGCGTTCGCGCACGGCCGGCCACAACAGTGCTGCAAAGATAAACGCCGGCGTGACCGGCTTGCCGGCCTCGATGCGCGCTGCGGTATTGGCAATCGCGGTCTTGATCAACGCCTCGCTGGCAGCCCCCGTGTCCGAGAGCAATACCTCGTGCGTCTGCGGAAACATCGGCCGGAACAGATCATAGTGACGAAGCGCATCGAATACGGCCAGGCCCGACGGGTGCATGAGCAGCTTCAAGACTTCATCGAACAGGCGCGCGGCCGGCACGTCAGCCAGCAGCTCGACCATATCCGCCGGCGGCTCGGCCTCGGCCTCGATGGTCAGACCCAGCTTGGAGGCGATACGCACCGCCCGAATCATGCGCACCGGGTCCTCGCGATAGCGCACCCGCGCATCGCCGATCAGGCGCAGCCGGTGCGCCGCCACATCATCAGCCGCGCCCACGTAGTCATAGACACAGCCGTCGGCCACGTCCCAGTACAGCCCGTTGATCGCGAAATCTCGACGCCTGGCATCCTCGGCGATCGAGCCGAATACGTTATCGCGCAGCACGCGCCCGGCGTCGTCGATCTCGCGGGTGTCGTCCTCGTCGTCGGCGGTGCCCGGGTCGGCCCGGAAGGTCGAGACCTCGATGATTTCACGCCCGAAGCGTACGTGACAGATCTGGAAACGCCGACCGATCAGGCGTGCCTTGCGGCCGAACACCTCGACCACGGCCTCGGGCTCGGCGTCGGTGGCGACGTCGAAATCCTTGGGCTGGACGCCCAGCAGCAGATCGCGCACCGCGCCGCCGACCAGGCAGGCGCGATAACCGGCGTCGTTTAGACCGTCGAGCACCGCGAGCGCGGCCTCGGACAGATGATCGCGCGTGATGCCGTGCTCCCGCGCCTCGATGACCTTGAGTTCGTTAATGAATCTGCCCCGATGGCTTCTGACTGAAAAAAGCGCTGCCAAGTTTACATGTTGTCGCCGCCCGCGCGTACGCACGCGTCTCGCAACGACACGCACAGACACGCTAGTCTCGCCCTGTAAGCTCTTCTCGGCGCCGCCGGATCGTATGCACTTCAACGATTATGTCCGCCACGACGCCCTGGGCCTGGCCCAGGCGATTGCCCGCGGCGATACCGATGCGAACGCGCTTTTGACAACGGCCCTTGCGCGCGCCGACGCGGTCGATCCGACGATCAACAGCATCGTGACCCGCATGGACGACATCGCCGCCGACCGTGCCGCCACCCCCGTCGACGGCGCCTCTGTCGATGGCGCCTCTGTCGATAACGTATTCGCCGGCGTGCCGTTTTTGCTCAAGGATCTGTTCCAGGACTATGCCGGGGTGCGTAGCACCTACGGGAGTGCTGCCCTGGCGCGCGCCGATTTTCGGCCGGCCGAACACGCCGAGATCACGCAACGCTTTCTGGCCGCGGGCGTCAACGTGATCGGCAAGTCCAATACACCGGAGCTGGGCGCCAAGGGGGTGACCGAGCCGCGCATCAACGGCGCCACGCGCAATCCCTGGCATCTGTCGCATACGCCAGGTGGCTCCTCGGGCGGCGCTGCAGCGGCCGTGGCGGCAGGTATTGTGCCCATGGCCGGGGCCAACGACGGCGGCGGCTCGATTCGTATTCCCGCGGCCTGCTGCGGGCTGTTCGGGCTCAAGCCGGGTCGGGCCCGGGTGCCGGCTGGGCCACATTTCACCGATCAGGCCCATGGCATCGCCACCGACCACGTCATCAGCCGCTCGGTGCGCGATAGTGCCGCCATGCTAGACGCCGTGGCCGGCTACGAGCCCGGCGCGATCGCCAAACTGGCGGCCCCGGAGATCCCCTATCGCCAGGCCGCCGAGCGCGACCCGAAGCCTCTGCGAATAGGCCTGCAGGATGTCTCGCCGCTGGGCACCCCGCTCCACGCCGAAGCACATGCCTGTCTAGAGACCACGGCGGCCCACCTGACCGCCCTCGGCCATCACGTCGAACGCGCTGCCCCGGCTCTGGACGGCCGCCAGCTGGCCCGTGACTTCTTGATGACCTGGTATGTCCGCATGGCCGGTGCGCTGACCGAGCTGGGCGCACAGACCGGCGCAGCACCCTCCGACTTCGAGCTAGATACGCGTGCCATGGCCCACGTCGGCCGTGCGTTCACGGCGGTCGAATACGCCCTCATGCACGAGCGCTGGCGCGACTATCGCCGCGGGCTGGCCGATTTCCACACCCGCTACGACCTGCTGCTGACGCCCAGCCTGGGCGCACCGCCGGTCGCGATCGGCGCCATGGATACACCGCGCGTGCTGCAGGCCGTGCTGCCGCTGGTGCTCAAACTGCCGACCAGTCGCCTGCTGGTCGCCAGCGGCATCGTCGACCGTCTGGCCGAGGACAATTTGGCGCCGGTGCCCTTCACCCAGCTGGCCAATCTGGCCGGGGTGCCGGCCATGTCGGTGCCGCTGCATTGGTGTGCAAACGGCCTGCCGCTGGGCAGCCAGTTCGTGGCCCAGCCGGGCGGCGAGACGCTGCTGTTCCAGCTGGCCGGTCAGCTCGAGCGCGCCGTCCCCTGGTTTAATCGCCGGCCCGCCGTGGCCGGCGTCGATTAATTTAGGCGCCGCATCCAGTAGGCCGTACCCAGGGCGAGAAGTACGGTGGGAAGGCTTGCGGCGATCCACGGCGCAATACCGTACACCGGCCCGGTCGAGGCCACGATCTCGTTGACGAGAAAGAACAACAGCCCGATCAGGCCGCCCGTGAACAGCCGCTGGCCCGCGCTGGCACTTCGCAGTGAGCCGAAGGCGAACGGTAATGCGAATACCACCAGCGTCCAGACCGTGAACGGCGTCACGATATTGCGCCAGAGCGCCAGCTGATAATCGTCGGCGTCGATATCGTTGTCGCCCAGATAATCGATGTACTGCCACAGACCGGCCGAGGACAGCTCGTCGGGCTGGGTGACCGCCAAGTCGAGCACGTCCGGGGCAATTTGTATTGGGAGCGCAAGACGCGCCGGATGCTCCACGCGCGACTGCTTTTCCGACAAATGGGTGATCTCAGGCTGCTCCACGATCAAACGCTTGCCGTCGGTACGGGCCGTATCACCGGCCACGCTCTCGGTCAGCTGGCCGTCGGCGTCCACGCGATAGGCATACAGGCCGTCGATGCGCCCGCCCGGCAAGGTAGAGTCCACGCGCAGGAACCAGCCGGACTGGCGCAGCCAGAGGCCGTCGTCGACCGAGCGTTTGGCCTCGCCGTGGCGGGCCTTGTCACGCAGATCAGTGGCGTGGCGCACGCCGGCCGGCGCAACGTATTCGCCCAGCAGCGAGGTGATCAGCGCCATGACGATGCCGGCCAGGCTGACCGATACCGCCAGGCGCTTCATCGACACGCCGGCGCTGCGCACCACGACCAGCTCACTGCCGGCGGCCAGCGCGCCAAGCGCCAGCAGCGCGCCCAGCAGTGACACCACTGGCAACACCAGATACAGCCGGGCCGGCAGCATCAGCGCCATCCAGATCAGAATCTTGCTTAAGGTGTAGTTGCCATCGCCGAGGTTGTCGACCTCGCTGATGAACAGCATCAGCGTCAACAGCGCGCCCACGACCATCAGCACCACGCCGATGGCGCCCAGCACCGAGCGTGCGATGTAGCGATCGAGAATCGTCATGAGGTGGCTCCGGTTGCAGCCCGGCGCCGTGGCTTCTGGCCCCACCCGTTCTCGCGCGCAATCAACGCGATGGCGATGCCCAGCACCACGACATGGACCCACCACTCACCGATGAATACCGGTATGAGCTTGCTCTCGAGCGCCTGTCCGGACAGACGCACCAGGTTCAGATACACCACAAAGAACAGAATCCCCACGATGATGCGCCCATATCGCCCGGATCTAGGCGGCACCCGGCCGATCGGCAGTGCGATCAGCGCCAGGATGAAAATCGACAGCGGCACTGAAATACGTGTCTGCCAAGCCTCGACGTACTTGCCGCGATCGCTTTGCATGAGCGCCAGTGTGGACATGCTGTCTTCGTCGTCGTCATCGATTTGCTGCGGCGGCAGGAGCCGCACGCCGTGCTCGGCGAAACGGATCATCCGGTAGTCCGGTTGACCGGGGTTGCCTTCATATCGCCAGCCGTCTTCCAGCACGAGCGTGACCGATCGCTGATCACTGACCGTCTGGCGCGCGGTCTTGGCGGTGACCACGGTCTGTACCGTCTTGCCGTCGCTGTTATCCCGCACGACCCGAATGAACACGCCGTGCAGGTTGCCGTCATCACCGCGGCTTTGGGCATAGAACGCCACCCGCCCGTCGTCGAAGCTGGCAAAGCGCTCCGGCGTAATCGACTTGACCGCATTGGCCGCGGTTTCCGCGCCGAGCTGGTTCATCTGTCGCTGGGCATAGGGCGAGACCACCAGCGAGAGCGTGCCTGCGAACAACGCCACCAGGAGCGCCACAGCCAGAAACGGGCGATAGATGGTCATAAGGCCCGCGCCACCGGCCATGAGCGCGGCCATTTCATTGTCCCGACACAGCCGACCGACCACCAGCATAATCGCCAGCAGAATCGACAGCGGCATGACAATTTCCATGTTGCCGATAACCGACAGAAACGCCAACGTAATCACGGTATCCACGGGCACCTGCCCGGCGGCCGCGTCGCCGATAAAACGCGACAGGCCGATACCCAGCGTCAACAACACGAAAACCGACGTGATGATCAACCAGGTCTTGGCGGTTTCACCGAATAGATGTCGAAAGATGACTTGCCGCATGAACGTCCACGAGCTCGCAATCACGAGCATTAGTTATTTAAATGAACCGCCGTTCGATAGGGGATGATTTTTTCTGGCGATTATGTAAACTTCGCGCTTTCGCTCGCGACAGCGGCTCGTGGTGGCTCAGCAGACTGCGACAGCCAAACCGCCAGGAGCGAACGATAAACAACAGAATCAAGGCCTTGCAGGAGCAAGCATGGAATATCTCGTAAAGAGCGGCAGTCCGGAAAAACAGCGTGTTGGATGCGTGATTGTCGGTATCTTCGATCGTCGCAAGCCCTCCACGCAAGCCGAGTCGCTGGACGAAGCCAGCGGCGGACTCATTGCCTCGGTCATGCGCCGCGGCGACATGGACGGCAAGCTCGGCCAGACCACACTGCTCCACGGTCTGGATCATATGTTCTGTGATCGTATCCTGCTCGTGGGCTGTGGCAAGGAACGCGACTTCAACACGCGTGCCTACGAGAAAGCCTGTCGCGCGGCGGCCACCGAGCTGGACTCGATGGGCGGCGTCGATGCGGCATGTTATCTCACCGAGCAGAACGTGCGCGGTCGCGACGACTTCGGCTGGAGCGTCAAGCAGGCTCTGCTCGTCTTCGAAGACGTGTTCTATCGCTTCGAGGCCTGCAAGGGCAGCAAATACGAGCCCTACACCCGCAAGCTTTCCCGCTTGACCTTCCAGGTGCCGCGGCGCTCGGATCTGCCGGCCGCCGAGCGCGGTGTGACCGAGGGCGTGGCCACGGCCAACGGCGTGAAGTTTGCCAAGGATCTCGGCAACATGCCCGGCAATATCTGTACGCCGAGCTATCTAGCCGACCAGGCCACCGCCTTGTCCGAGCGCGAAAGCGCGATCAAGACCACGGTCATGGACGAGGCCCAGATGCAAGAGTTGGGCATGGGCGCTCTGCTTGGCGTGTCGCAAGGTTCGACCCAGCCCGCCAAGTTCATCGTCATGGAGTACATGAACGGGCCAAAGTCGGACAAACCGACCGCGCTCGTCGGCAAGGGCGTCACCTTCGATGCCGGCGGCATCAGCCTGAAGCCGGGTGCCGCCATGGACGAGATGAAATACGACATGGGCGGCGCGGCCAGCGTATTCGGTGCCATGCAGGCCGCGGCCGAGATGGGGCTGGCCATCAATCTCGTGGGCGTGATTGCAGCCACCGAGAACCTGCCGGACGGCAATGCTTTCAAGCCCGGCGATATCCTGACCAGCCTGTCCGGCCAGACCATCGAGATTCTGAACACCGACGCCGAAGGCCGCCTGGCATTGGCCGACGCGCTAACCTGGGTCGAGCAGAACTACGACACCGACGCCGTGATCGACATGGCTACGCTGACCGGCGCCGCCGTCGTCGCGCTCGGGCACCATGCGGCCGCGCTCTACGGCAACAACAGCCCGCTGCGACGGGCCCTGCGCGACGCCGGCGACGAAACCTGCGATCGCGCCTGGCCCATGCCGCTGTGGGAGGACTACCAGTCAGATCTGGAATCCAACTTTGCCGACATGGCCAACGTCGGCGGGCGCGCCGGCGGCTCGATCACCGCTGCCTGCTTCTTGCATCGCTTTGCCCGCAAGCTGCGCTGGGCGCATTTGGACATCGCCGGCGTGGCCTGGAAATCCGGTAAGGACAAGGGGGCGACCGGGCGTCCCGTGGGGCTCCTGTCCCAGTACCTGATCAACCGCGCCCACGGCGAGTGATCGGCGGGCTCTGAATGACCGAGGTCTTCTTCTATATTCTGGAAGACACGGCTGCCGAAGCGCCCGATCACTTCGCGGCCCGGCTGGTCGAGAAAGCCCACCGCGAAGGCCATCGCGTCTATGTGCATCTGTCAGATGCCGACGCGGTGGCCCGCTTCGATACCTTTCTCTGGACGTTTCGCCAGGGCAGTTTCGTGCCGCATGTCGCGAGCGTCGATCTCGAGACCGATGACACACTAACCCCGGTGGTGCTGGGCCACGAGGCCCCGCCGTCGGGTTTCGACGATGTATTGGTCAACGTGGGCGGCGACGTCGGCGGGTTTTTCTCGCGGTTTTCGCGTCACAACGAGATCGCGGGCCCGGCACGCGTGGCCGAGGCACGGGCGTCGTATCGTTATTTCAAGGATCGGGGCTATGCCCTGACCACGCACAAGATTCCGGCGCGCTGATTCGGGAAGCAGCACGCCGGCTGTCTCTTTTTTCTATCGCAGAGCATTTCATGGCCGAGCTGGACAAGACCTTCGATCCTCATGCCATCGAAGCCCGCTGGTATCCCGTCTGGGAGCAGCGCGGCTATTTCGCCCCCGACATGCAAGCCGAAGGCGAGCCGTTCTCGGTCATGCTGCCGCCGCCCAACGTCACCGGGCGCCTGCATATGGGCCATGCCCTGGACGACACGCTCCAGGACGCCCTCACCCGCTATCACCGCATGAAGGGCGTGCCCACGCTCTGGCAACCGGGCACCGACCATGCCGGCATCGCGACCCAGATGCTCGTCGAGCGCCAGGTCGAGGCCGAGGGCAGCTCTCGCCACGCCATGGGGCGCGAGGCCTTCGTGGACCGTATCTGGCAGTGGAAAGCCGAGTCCGGCGGGCATATCACCACCCAGATGCGCCGGCTGGGCGCGTCGGTGGACTGGTCGCGCGAGCGCTTCACCATGGACGATGGCCTGTCGGCCGCGGTCCAGCGTGTCTTCATCGAGCTTTACGAGAAAGGCCTGATCTATCGCGGCCAGCGGCTGGTCAACTGGGACCCGGTCCTGAAGACCGCAATCTCCGATCTCGAGGTCGAATCGGTCGAGACCGCCGGGCATATGTGGCACTTCAAGTATCCGCTGGAAGGCGGGGCCACGTATGAATACGTCGAGCACGACGCCGACGGCAACGAAACCTTTCGCGAGACCCGCGACTATATCTCGATCGCCACGACGCGCCCGGAGACCATGCTGGGCGACGGCGCGATCGCCGTGCACCCGAGTGACACCCGCTACGCGCCCATCGTGGGCCAGAAGTGCGAGATTCCGGTCGGCCCCAAGGCCCAGCGCCGCCTGATCCCGATCATCACCGACGAATACCCGGATCCCGAATTCGGCTCGGGCGCGGTCAAGATCACCGGCGCGCACGATTTCAACGACTACGAAGTCGCCAAACGCAACGGCCTGCCCATGTATCGGCTCATGGATGACGCCGCTGCCCTGCGCACCGACGGCACGGACTACGCGAGTGCCGCCGCCCGCGCGGCCGAGCTTCTGGCCGGCGAGGCCGCGGACGCCACTGCGATCGATGCCATCAACCTCGTGCCCAAGGCCTATCGCGGCTTGAACCGCTTTGAAGCCCGCGAGCGGATCGTGGCCGACGTCGAAGCCAACGGCCTGCTGATCGTCATTGAAGACAAGGCCATCATGCAGCCCTTCGGCGACCGTTCGGGGCAGGTCATCGAGCCGATGCTAACTAACCAGTGGTTCGTGGATACCAAGACGCTCGCCGAACCCGCGATCAAGGCCGTCGAGGACGGGCGTATCCGCTTCATCCCCGACAACTGGTCCAAGACCTATTTCGAGTGGATGCGCAATATCCAGGACTGGTGTATCTCGCGCCAGCTCTGGTGGGGACACCGGATTCCGGCCTGGTACGACACGGCGGGCAACATCTACGTGGGCGCCGACGAGGCCGCTATTCGAGCGCAGCACGGCCTGGGGGCAGAGGTCACGCTGACCCAGGACGAAGACGTCCTGGATACATGGTTCTCGTCCGGCCTGTGGCCGTTTTCCACGCTGGGCTGGCCAGAGGACACCGAGGCCCTCAAGACCTTCTACCCCACCAGCGTGCTGGTCACCGGCTTCGACATCATCTTCTTCTGGGTGGCCCGGATGATCATGATGGGCATGGAGTTCATGGGCGACGTGCCGTTTCGCGACGTCTATATCCACGGCCTGGTGCGGGATTCCGACGGCGCCAAGATGTCCAAGTCCAAGGGCAACGTGCTGGACCCCATCGACTTGATCGACGGCATCGATCTGGAATCGCTGGTGGCCAAGCGCACTTCGGGCATGATGCAGCCGCAGAAAGCTGCCCGGGTAGAAAAAGCCACCCGCGCCGAATTCCCGAACGGCATCTCCGCCTTCGGCACCGATGCGCTGCGCTTCACCTTTGCGGCCCTGGCCTCCTACGGGCGCGATATCCGTTTTGACCTGGGCCGGGTCGAGGGCTATCGCAACTTCTGCAACAAGCTCTGGAACGCGGCGCGTTTTGCGCTCATGCAGGTGCCGGATGATTTCGTGCCCGCGGCTGATAATGCCGTTGAACTCTCGGCCGCGGACCGCTGGATCATCTCGCGCCTGCAGCGGGTCGAGGCCGATATGGCCGCCCATTTCGAGACCTATCGGTTCGACCTGGCCGCCAACGCGATCCATGACTTCGTCTGGCACCACTTCTGCGACTGGTATCTGGAGCTGATCAAGCCGGTGCTGGCCGGCGATGCCCCGTCAGGCGCCAAGGCCGGCACCCGGCGCACGCTCGTGCGCGTGCTGGAAACCACGCTGCGCCTGCTGCATCCGCTGATGCCGTTTATCACCGAAGAGATCTGGCAGCGCGTGGCCCCTTTGGCTCGTGGCAAGGCACTCGCCGTCACCGGCGAGAGCATCTCGCTACAGCCCTACCCAGTCAGCGATTCAGCGCGTATCGACGCGCACGCCGAGGCCGAGATCGAATGGCTGAAGAAAGTCATCGGCGGCCTGCGCACCATCCGCGGCGAGATGGACATCGCGCCCAAGCAGAAGATCCCGGTCAAGGTGGCCCAGGCCAGCGAGGACGACGAAACACGTCTGACCGCCCATCGTCGCGCGATCGATTTTCTGGCCGGGGTCGAGTCCATCGAGCTGCTGCCGGTGACAGATATTCCCGAGTCTGCCGTGGCACTGGTCGGCGATATGCAGCTACGCGTGCCGCTGGCCGGGCTGATCGATACGGCGGCCGAGCTGGCCCGGCTGGACAAGCGTTTGGCCAAGATCGACAAAGATCTGGGCGGTCTGAACAAGCGCCTGGCCAGTGACTTCGTCAACAAAGCGCCGGCCGATGTAGTGGACAAGGCCCGCGCCCAGGCCGAGGACCTGGCCCGCGAACAGGCCGAACTGACCGACCAACGCGCCCGGATCGCTGCCCTGTAGGGCTAACGCTTCAAAAACCGGAATTCGTCCGCAGATAACACACCAGGCGCCCGCGCCGATAAGCGATGTATTGCGCGCCTGTCTGCACAGGTGCGCGGACTGTTACCACCAACACCGAAACGCGTTCGTACCCCGATTCTGGAGCCGACTATGGCGGGCCGACTGTTACTGCTGTTCATTATCGTACCGATCATCGAGCTGTTCTTGTTGATCAAGATCGGCGGCATCATCGGCCTGCTGCCGACCATCGCGCTGGTGATCCTGACCGCGGTCATCGGCAGCCAGCTGGTCCGGCGCCAAGGCGTGGAGGTCATGGGCCGTATCCGGGCCGCCCAGGCGCGCGGTGAAGCCCCGGCCCTGGCCATGGTCGACGGCGCGGCCCTGCTGCTGGCCGGCTTCTTCCTGCTCACGCCGGGCTTTCTGTCCGACGCGCTGGGCTTCGTACTGCTGGTGCCCAAGCTGCGTCAGCGGGTTGCACGTACGTTGATTTCCCGAGTGGTGGTCATGGCGCCCAACATGCGCGGCGGACCCAGCTTCGGCAGCGCCGGCGGGTTTGGCCAACAGGCCAATGACGACACCATCGAAGGCGAATACCAGCGCAAGCCCGACCCCGCGCGCCGAGACTCGGACCGGCTCTCGCGCGACGACTAGGGAAGCTCTGCACAACCTG
>DCKU01000135.1 GCA_002320455.1 Salinisphaera sp. UBA1666 | reverse complement strand
CGGATCACCCGGGCCGTCTTGGCCCGCAGCGTCATCAGACGCTTGATGGCCTCGCTGGTACGCCCCTTGCTCAGCGCCTCCATGTAACGCCCGATCAGGATCAGCGTCACGATCATGGCCGAGGCTTCATAGTAGACGTTGACGGTGCCCTCGGGCAGCACGCTGGGCAGAAAGGTCGCCACCAGCGAATAACCGTAGGCCGCACTCGTGCCCAGCATGACCAGCGAGTTCATGTCGGGGCCGCCGCGCATCAAGGCCGGCCAGCCCTTCTTGTAGAAGCGTAGACCCGGCCCGAACTGTACGAAACTGGCGAGCACGAAGAACAGATAGAACAGGTTCTGCTGACCGAGCGTTGCCATCAGTCCGTCGTGCAGGCTCGTGAATATGTGGCTACCCATCTCGAGCACAAAGATCGGCAACGTCGCCGCGCCCGCGAACAGGATGCTGCGCTTGAGCGCGCCGATCTCCTCGGCCCGCGCCTGGGCTTGCTGATCGCCGCTGTCGTTGTCCGCCACCGTGCGGGCCGCATAGCCAGCGTCACTGACTGCAGTTTCCAGCGCCTTGGCGTCGACCATGCCGGCGACGTGGCGCACCTGCGCCTTTTCAGTGGCCAGATTCACGTGGGCTTCCAGCACACCGGGCACGGCCGCCAGGGCTTTCTCGATACGGCCGACGCAGGACGCGCAGCTCATACCTTCAACGGCCAACTCGATCGTCTCCTCGACGATCGAATAACCGGCTTGCTGAATCGCGGTCTGGACCGCGGCCGTGTCGGGCGCGGATGAAAACGTGACCTCGGCCCGTTCGGTGGCCAGGTTCACATTCGCCGACTCGACCCGATCGACGGCGCGCAGGGCTTTTTCCACGCGGCCGACGCAGGATGCACAGCTCATGCCAGCGATACCGACACGTAGGGTCTGCCCCACCGGATGCGAGCCCGATGGATCGTTTGATAGTAGAGGTTCTACAGAAGCCATGACGGTTTCTCCGGTGCGTTGGGTGCCATGGCGACGGAGTATCAACGTTGCCACGATGGGAAGGTCAAGCGGTTATTTTCGTCCGGTCCGGTCATCCGCTCCAATCGTCGACAGGGCGTTTTCCAGCCTTGACCTTCCACGCGTGGCAAGCACCAATGTTTGCTCGACGTCAATGTATCGCTCACTTCGAGACGACCGATGAAGCGACCTTTTCAAGGAGACCACCCCATGACACAAAAGCCCCCGCTCCCGCCCTTCACGCAGGAGTCCGCTCGACAGAAGGTCCGAATGGCCGAAGACGCCTGGAACACGCGCGATCCGGAGAAAGTCTCGCTGGCCTATACTCCGGAAAGTGTCTGGCGCAACCGCTCGGAATTCATCGAAGGCCGAGACGCTATCGTTCAGTTCTTGACGCAAAAGTGGCAGCGGGAACTGGGTTACCGCCTGATCAAGGAGTTATGGGCGTATCACGAACGCCGCATCGCCGTGCGTTTCCAGTATGAATGTCACGACACCGCTGGCCAGTGGTTTCGCTGCTACGGCAACGAGCAGTGGGAGTTTGACGACAACGGCCTCATGCAGCGCCGGGAAGCCAGCATCAACGACGTACCTATTGAGAAAGAGCAGCGTCGCTTTTTGTGGCCACAAGGGCCACGACCGGAAGACCATGCAGGATTGACCGAGCTCGGGATGTAGCACGCCTCGACAGCAAGCTCGACGCACGCACGCCCAGCAGTGCGCTACTCGAGGAATTTGTGGGCGACGACAGAGACATCGGGGTTCTATGCCCTTTAGGAGGTTTAGCTTCTAAGGGACGGATGTCTACGGACGTATATACGCAGAGTGCGGCGACGGCAGACCATGCCTCCGCCGCACAGCGTTACTACATTCGTTCCAACGCTTTTCTAATAGTCTAGCGTGAGGCGAATCGAATACTTAACTCATGATGATTGTCACCAGAACATTACGCATACATCACTAATCATTTTTGGGAAGCAGAAATAGCCTCTTGGCCATGCACCAGACGATACAAGGCCGGCAGAACCAGCAATGTCAGTAGCGTCGACGACACAATTCCGCCAATGACCACGGTAGCCAGCGGCCGCTGCACTTCAGCGCCTGTACCGACGTTCAGTGCCATCGGTACGAATCCGACGCTGGCCACCAATGCGGTCATAAGCACTGGCCGCAGGCGCGTGAGTGCGCCCTCGGTGATCGCGCTGTCCAATGTGTGGCCGTCATGCCGTAGGCTGCGGATGAACGACACCATGACGAGGCCATTGAGCACAGCAATGCCGGACAAGGCGATAAAGCCCACGCCGGCCGAGATCGACAAGGGCATGCCGCGCAGCCACAACAGCAGGACCCCGCCGGTCAACGCCAACGGTACGCCACTGAAGATGATCAAGGCGTCCTTGAATGAACCAAAGGCCATCAGCAGCAATGCGAGGATCAATACGAGAGTGACGGGTACGACAATGGTCAGCCGCTGGCTCGCGGATTCAAGCTGCTCGAAGGTGCCCCCATACTCCACCCAGTAGCCGGTCGGCAGATCGACTTCTTGCGCTACTTTACGACGAGCCTCTGCTACAAACGAGCCCAGGTCTCGGCCGCGCATATTGGCAGTCACCACAACCCGGCGTTTACCGTTTTCGCGGCTGATCTGATTGGGCTGGGGCGCGCGTTCGATGTCGGCCACTTCCGCCAGAGGGACATAGCCGCCATCGGGTAGCGGCACCGGCAGCGTCTGCCATGCATCGAGGCGTTGACGTAAAGATTCCGGAAGACGAACCATGACGGCAAAGCGCCGATCGCCATCGTAAATCAGGCCCGCCTGCTGCCCGCCAACGCCGGCCGCAACCAATTCCTGAATATCAGACACGTTGAGGCCGTAGCGGGCCAGTGCGGTTCGATCCGGCTCGACCGATAACACCGGCAGGCCGGTAATCTGTTCGACAGCGATATCTTGTGCGCCTTCAATATCGCTTAACACGCCGCGAACCTCGTTCGCGCTTTGCAGCAAGATATCGAGATCGTCTCCAAATACCTTCACCGCCAGGTCCGCGCGTACGCCGGACAGCAGCTCGTTGAAGCGCATCTCGATCGGCTGGGTGAACTCGTATTTGTTGCCGGGCAGTTCAGATACCGCAGCCACGATTTCGTCCACCAGTTCCGCCTTGGGTTTATCCGGGTTCGGCCATTGCGCACGGGGCTTCATGATCACGAAGTTGTCGGCCACGGCGGGCGCCACGGCATCGGTCGCGATCTCGGGTGTACCGACCTTGGCGAAGACCAGTTTGACTTCCGGAAATTCGCGCAGCCGATCCTCGAGTTCTTCCTGCATGGTCAGTGCCTGCTCGAGGCCGGTCCCCGGGATACGCAGCGCATGCAAGGCGATATCGCCCTCGTCGAGCTGGGGCACGAATTCACTGCCCATGCTCGTGGCGAGCCAGGCCGAGCCCGCCACGAGCACGACCGCCACCGCCATCAATGGCCAGCGCAACAGCATGGCGCCGCGCAGCAGCGGCGCATAGCCCGCCTTCGCCGCCCGCATGAGCCAGTTTTCATGCTCCGACACGCGGCCATTCATGGTCAGCGCGATAGCCGCCGGCACGAAAGTCAGCGACAGCACCATAGCCGCCATCAACGCCATAACCACTGTGGCCGCCATCGGGTGGAACATCTTGCCTTCCACCCCGGTCAACGTGAAGATCGGGATGTAGACGGCGGTGATGATCCCCACACCAAACAGGCTAGGCCGGATCACTTCCTTGGCAGCATTGTAGGTAACGGCCAGACGTTCATCTCGAGGCAGGGTGCGACCGTGGGCGCGTTGTGCCTCGGCCAGACGCCGGACCGCGTTTTCGACCACAATGACAGCGCCATCCACGATCAAGCCGAAATCGAGCGCGCCCAAGCTCATCAAATTGGCGGACACACCGGTGCGGACCATGCCGGTGATCGTGGCGAGCATCGCCAGTGGAATCACCGCCGCCGTGATCAACGCAGCCCGAACATTACCAAGCAACAGGAACAGGATCGCGATCACCAGCAGCGCGCCTTCGAGCAGGTTCTTTTGCACCGTCTCGACAGCCTTGTCGACCAGCGTGGTCCGGTTATACACCGCTTCGGCCTTGACGCCCTCGGGCAGCGATGCCTGAATATCTTGTAGACGCTCGGCCGTGGCTGCGGCGACCTCCCGCGAATTCTCGCCCACCAGCATGAACGCAGTACCCAGCACCGTTTCTCGCCCGTCGCGCGTCGCCGCGCCCGTACGTAGCTGCTTGCCGATGGCCACTTCCGCCACGTCTGTGATGTGCACGGGAGCGCCATTACGCCGGGCCAGCACGATCTTTTCCAGACCGCTTATCGCCTTGACTTGCCCCGGAGCGCGAACGAGAAGCCGACGCCCGTTCTCTTCGATATACCCTGCGCCGACATTACTGTTGTTGCGTCGCAGTGCCTCGACTACGTCGTCGAATGTCAGGTCGTAAGCCAGCAGCTTCGCCGGATCCGGGGTGACATGAAACTGTTTTTCATAGCCACCGATCGTATTGACTTCGGTAATACCCGGGACCTGGACAAGCTGCGGACGGATGATCCAGTCCTGCACCGTACGCAATGCCATCGCATCATAAGGACTACCGTCGGGCTGCGTCGCACCCGGTTCGGCGGTCACCGTATACATGAAGATTTCGCCCAGACCGGTTGCGATCGGCCCCATCTCGGGTTCCAACTCGGGCGGCAGTTGGCTCTTGATTTGCGCCAGCCGCTCGTTGATTCGGTTGCGCGCCGCGTACAGGTCCGCACCGTCTTCGAAAACAGCCGTGACCTGTGACAGGCCATAGCGCGAAATCGAACGCGTATAGGCCAGCTTGGGCAACCCGGCGAGCGCGGTTTCCACCACGAAGGTGATGCGCTGTTCCGCCTCGAGCGGCGAATAGCCCGGCGCTTGGGTGTTCACCTGAACCTGTACGTTGGTGATGTCCGGCACCGCATCGATCGGCAGCCGCTGATAATTCCATACACCGAGGGCGGCCACGGCCAGTACCAAAAACAGCACCAACCAACGGCGTTCCACCGCGAATTTGAGAATCCCATCAATCATCGGGTGCTCCGGTTAGTGGCCGTGGACCGCGCCGGACTTCTCGATGTCCGCCTTGATCAAATAGCTGTTGTCGACCACATAGCGCTCATCGGGCTTGAGCCCCGAGATCACCTCGACATACTCGCCGTCACCGGCACCGAGTTCCAGTGGCCGAACCTGATAGGCCTCGCCCACTTTGATGAACACCACGTCCCAGTCACGAAAGGTTTGCAGCGCGCGACGCTCGACCGCGATCGGCACTTCGCGTTCCGTGATCTCGACCGTGGCTTGCACAAAGTGTCCTGGGGTCCAGTGCCCTTGCCGATTGGCAAGCACGGCGCGGGCGACGGTGCTCTGGCCGTTTCCCGCCGCTCGGGGGGCGCGATAACTGACGGTGGTTTTCGCCTGTGGGTCATCGCTGGCGCCTACCACGACCGGTTGGCCCACTTGGACGCGTTGGGCGTGACCCGGGAATACTTGAAGTTCGGCCCAGACCTCGTCGTAGTCAGCCACCGTAAGCAAGGGCTCGGTGCCGGCCATTTCACCGGGCTCGACTCGACGCTCGGTCACGACGCCGGCGATGGGCGAGGTCACTGCGTAGCGCCGCAGGCTGTCGTTGGCCTCCACAGAAGCCAGCCGCTCACCTTTGGCTACGGTATCGCCCACGGCCTTGTCAACGGCCACAACAACGCCAGGGAAACGGGCTCCGACACGCCGCACGCGGCTCGGATCGGGCACGATATTGCCGTACAGCTTCACCGTCTCTCGAATCGTCCCAGGCCCGGCCAGGGTTGTGGTGATCCCGGCCCGCTTGGCGGCCTCAGCGCCGATGCTGACCCGCCCTTCATAGGAGCTGTACTCCCAGCGGTAGGTATTGCCTTCGTATTCGGCCGCGACCATGACTTCAAACGAGTGGGGTTCGGTCACGACGCCGTCACCCAGCAGATAGTCGTTTTTCGGTTTGAAGTCGAAGCGGTCTACGCGTCCACCGAGGCGTTCCAGCTCGACTTCCAGATCGACTTGCTTTAGATCGACCGGCTCGCCGCCCTGGTACGCATAGATTCGAAATTCGGGGGGCACGTTATCCTCGAAGATCGTGACCTCCACCGAGAAGTCGCCGTCCTTGAGAAGACGCCCCCCGTGTGGGCCTTCAGCCGGCGTTTCGGCCGCGCCCCCGGTCTCGGCTTTCGACGCTGCTTTCGCCGTGCCGAATTGCGTGACATCACATGCGCTCAAAAACAGGGCGGCCGCCAAAGCCGCCACGATCGCTATAAAACGGATGCTCATGGCGACTCCGGATATTGGATATTGCTGTTGAATTCGATGCGACCGTCACCGCCGGGCAGCGGTTCGGCGGTCAGGCTTTCGATATCGGCACGCAGGCGATGCGCGCGCTCGGCGGCATCAATCAATGCGCGCTCGGCATCGATGAGTTCACCACGGGCGGTTACGCGCTCGAGATAGCTATAACGACCTCGGTCGTAGCCTCGACGAATTTCGCTCAGTGCCTGTTCCTGCTGCGGAATAATCTGGTCTTGCAGGGTGGCGACTGTTTCTATCGCCTGCGCCCGGGCCTGATAAAGCGAGAACAGCCGCGCCCGCGTATCCAACAGCATGGCGCGTCGCTCCGCGCCCACGGCCTCGCCTCGGGCCTCGGCTTCAGCGATGGCGCCCTGGGCACGACTGGCCGAAAACAGCGGCACACTCGCGCCGAAGATCAAGGCGGTGTCGCCGGTATCTTCCAGGCGCTTTACACCAGCGCGCAGGCGAATATTGCTGTGGGCTTGCGACTGGGCGAGACGCAGTTCGGCCTGGCGTATTCGGCTTTCTGCGGTGAACTGCAGGAAGTCCGGATTGGCTTGAATACGCTCGGCCAGGACGTCAAAATCGCCTGGCGCGCCCACCGCGTAGAGATCAGCGCGAACTTTTTTGAAGTCCGGCTCGGGCATGTTCCAGAGCGCGGCCAGCCGTAACCGGGCGATCTCGAGTTCGCGCTCGGCGTTGGCCCTATTGAGCTGCGCGCGCGCCAAAGCCGCCTTGGCGCGCGCGGCTTCAGCGCGCGGTGCGCGCGCCGCATTGACACGTCGATTCACGCCCGTCATAGCGTCGCGGGCAAGTTCGGACGCACGCTTGGCGACCGCTAGGCGCTCATCAGCTGCCGCAACCGCGTAGAAGCGGCGCGCGACAGCGGCCAAGACGTCAAGCTCCTGCGCTTTTTCTTGAATCGCAACCGCTCGCTGGCGCGCATCCACAACGCCGACTCGCGCATCGCGTTTACCGCCAAGTTCGATTACCTGCGAAAGCGCCAAGGTCGCTTCCGCGCGATCAAAGCCTCTCGCACTGCCTGTGCCGCCGAAGTCCTGTAGCTCGAACTGCAACTCGGGCGCCGGCCTTAGCGCGGCCGTATCGCGGCGACCACCGAGCGCGCGCTGGCGGTAGGCAAAAACGCGCAGGCCCGGATTGCGGTCCAGCGCCCTCGAGATCGCGTCGGAAAAAGTAAGCGGCCTTGCCGACGGATTGGCGTCCGGCGCGGCTGAAGCCGACACGCACCAAAACACGAGACCCATCACGCAAGTGATGCGTCGAATACCAATATTCATTTGGAAACTCCTGCTAACGGCGCATACGCGCCGATGTGCCGCTGATAGAAAGCGGCAACGATTGCCTTCGATCAGGCCCTTCGATCAGGCAATAGCAGGCGGGCCACGGGAAGGCGGCCGCTGGTAGTAAGCGGCAGGGTGAGGCGTTTCCTGCCCGTCTGGGAAATCGGGCTTAACCGAGGAGGCGGGGTCATCCAGCAGCACGCAGGCCAGAAAGACCGGAAGAACCCAGCCCATGCTGCTCTGATACTTGGCCGAGGTAGCTTGGGTTAGATGATTGGACGCGTCGTCAGACGATTCGCTGTCTGATGCATGGCTGTCTGCGTGCGATTCGGCCGCCTGCAAATGGCTCTGGATCGAGGTGTCATTGGCGTCGATGCTGATATGGGCATGCAGGCCTGCTGCCTGCATCATGAGCATCATGACCGCGGCCAGTTGCAACCAGTATGTCTTTTTGAGCTGCATGGAAAGCCTAGATCAAACCCCGGTCATAGCATTAATGCTTAGCAGAACATCCTCGTTGCGGCCGCTAAGGCGTCACACGGTTTTTGCAAACCGAACCCTATCAGTAGGGTGGCACATATTGACTGTATCCTATCCGGGGGGATAGGATCAAGGGCATGAGTACCCATACCACACACCCCGAAATCATCCGGCGTCTCAAACGCGCTGACGGCCACCTGCAAAGCGTCATTAAGATGCTGGAAGACGGCCGCGGCTGTCTTGAAACCACCCAGCAGCTTCACGCCGTCGAACGAGCGATCACGAATGCGAAAAACACCTTGGTTCATGACCATATCGATCACTGCTTTGATGAAAGCTTGTTCGAAAAAGGCGCTATAGAGGCACGCGTTTTGATGGAAGAGTTCAAAGCGATCACCAAGTACCTATGAAAAAACCAGCATCGATTATCAAAGCGACTCTGAGCTGGCTGGGCTTCGGCGGTCCGGAAGATCATGCGCATGGCGCTCATGATCACGATCACGATAGCGAGCATGGCCACACGCACGGCGTGATCGACCCGAGCATCACCGCTACAGAACGCGGTATCTGGGCGATCAAATGGTCGTTCGTAATCCTCGCAATCACTTTCCTAGGTCAGCTCGGGATCGTGTTGATCTCCGGCAGCGTGGCGCTACTTGCCGATACGATCCACAACCTGGGTGATGCAGCAACCGCAATTCCGCTCTGGGTCGCGTTTCGCCTGATCCAACGCGGCACCAGTAAGCGGTTCACCTACGGTTATGGACGTGTCGAAGATCTGGCCGGTGTACTGATCGTGCTGATTATCTTGTTCAGTGCGCTTGTCGCCGGCTATCAGGCGATCGACCGTTTGTTGGATCCGCAACCTATCCAGCACCTGCTCTGGGTGGCTGTGGCGGGGGTCATCGGTTTTATCGGTAACGAATTAGTGGCCGTTTTTCGGATCCGAGTCGGTCGCCAGATGAATAGCGCCGCCCTGATCGCCGACGGCTATCACGCCCGTACCGATGGGCTTACGAGCCTTGCGGTGGTCGTTGGCGCGGCCGGGGTCTGGCTGGGCTTTCCGTTGGCCGACCCAATCATCGGCCTGCTGATTACGGCCGCGATCTTCGCTATTGTCTGGCAATCCGGCAAAGCGATTTTTACGCGCTTGCTCGATGGCGTCGATCCGCAGGTAATAGACGATATCCGGCATGCCGCTGCGCACGTCGACAACATCCATGATGTGTCTAACGTTCGCGCGCGGTGGCTCGGGCATCAGTTGGTTGCTGAACTCGATATAACATTGGTAGGCAATGCCACGATAGATCAAGCAAATACCGTGGCGAGTGAGGTGGAACACGAACTGGTGAGTCATCTGCCGGCGCTACAGTCTGCGCACATCCGCATCCGACCACGGAATACAAACGACGCGGCTAGACTAGCCGTAACACCCGGCGCATTGGTGTCCTCGCGTCATTGAGGGTCTAGGTAATCGGCACGCGTCAAAGCGCGTGGGACGGTCTCTTATGCCGGTGGACAGTACCGCCGACGATAAAAGCCCGCGCCAAGCGATGCGATCGGCCGGATGTAAGGCAGAGCCGATCGCCTAGCGCTACGAGCACCACCCGTTTCGTTCGCCCCGGTGCTGCCAGCCGGCGCCAAGGGTAAACTTTCAAGAATCGATCCGCCTAAGCAACGACCGAACCCCACAACGCACGCGTCGGCGTTCACCCGTAGATGAGGAGCGCTCCATGCACACCAAGGACATCAGCCACTGGGAACACGCTCCCAGCTTCTCCCAAGATCGATCCCGGGCGGCTACTGCTGGCGATCTTTCCGCGGTCATGGTTTGAGCAGAGTGTCGAATGGGCCCTGAGCCCGGTGGCGATTCAATCTACTTTCGACGCCCTCAACACAAGATGCTACTCAGCACATCACGCTCTTGATTTTTAGCCTAACCGCATCTACGTTCGATCACATGCGTTTCATGTTCGCACTATCGCTTTTATTGGCCGCGTTTGCCACGCAGGCTAGCGGACAAACGCCACCGCGCGTTTCTATCCAGCTCGCCGGCGATCACGCGCAATCCACAGTCGGCAGCGAACCGAGAAACGCCACGCCTACCGCCAACGATGAACATCATGATGGCTCCGAGGGTCATAAGCACCATAAGTGCGCATCTGTCGGCCATTGCGCAGCGAGTGCCATAGGCGCTAGCAATTTCTTGTTCAAAACGGATTATTATTCTGCGGTAAAGCCTGCTGTCCTTAATCAAAGTGAGGTTGGCAGCGGATTTACTTTACCACCATACCGTCCTCCCGCCAGAGCGTCGTAGCCTTTTCGCATTGGCAGCGGCTCAAACGCGCCTGGATTAAGCAGACTCTAATCAAATCTGCTTGTGTCCGCAGGCGTACGCCGCGCTCCGAGCTATAAAAGCAAATTGGTAGCTTGAGGCTAGACGAACTGGTCAATTGCGATCGCGTTTTGCAGCTTTATCGTTGATATGAATTACGGGAGTGAACTCATGCACATCTCAAATGTTAATCCGTCTACATCACATTGGTTTATCGCGACTTCTCTGTTCCTCAGTAGCGCGATATTTATGACCGCAAGCGCTGGGGCAGGCCATGAAGCCGAATCGGCTGACACCACAGCTTCAGGGAATACTCAGGCGGTGGTAAGAGTCGAAGGCAGTTCCGAGACAGCCCCGTCGCCTAGCCGAGGCAACACCGGTCCGAGAGGCGCCGACGATTACGACGTCATTGACCACTCGGGCGAGCCTGGGTGGGCGTCCGAGAATGTCCCCAAACGTGGTGCGGAATCCGAGACAGCCCCGTCACCTAGCCGAGGCAACACCGGCCCGAAAGGCGCCGACGATTACGACGTCATTGACCACTCGGGCGAGCCTGGGCGGGCGTCCGAGAATGTCCCCAAACGTGGTGCGGAAAAGGAAAATCAGGAAGGCGAGGACCATACTGATCCGCAGTCGCATATTCACGCTGGCCCTCACACTCGCGACTAAATTTCGATTGGAGAAAATAGCGTAACGTCGCTTAAGCAAGGGGACAGCGATGAGCTGTCCCCTTCCCGTGCCTCGCAGCTTAGACGACCCAGCGAATTCGGACAGCTTAGGAAGACGGCTTGGAATTCAATTTAGCATTCCGATAGCGAACGTAGACCGTGCGAGGTTAAGGCTTTTTATGGCCTTCGTAATGAGGGTGTAGACAAACCTTGTAAGCCGCTGAATAAACGCGTGTTTCTCGAACTGGGCTTTTGAAGCCGATTTCGGAAAAAGGGAATAAAGTCAGAAGGTTACTACGGCGCTTCCTTTGAATTTATCTACACCCTCAATGTATATAAGGATCTATTCACACACTTACACATGAGCCTTAAGAGGTGATTCCTATCTCTGGCATCGGTGAAACTGCCCGGCAAGTCGGAATGTCCGTCGATACGCTGCGTTATTACGAGAAAATTGGGCTGTTGTCCCCCGTTGCGCGGGATAGCCGAGGGCGAAGGCGCTATGTCGCGCGGGATCTCGCCCGTCTACATTTCATCCAGCGCGCCCAACGCTGTGATTTTTCGCTCGACGAAATCCGGGTACTACTCGAATCCCGGAGCTGCCGTGATGCCGCTCGGCCGGAAGTCGCGCGGTTGACTGAACAAAAACTGCAAGATATTCGAACCCGTATGGCCGATCTGGATCGGCTGCAACAGGAGCTCGGGAACCTTTTACAGCTATGCCGCGGCAGCGACCAGGGTTGCCCGATCATCGACGGGCTCGACGCGCCGACTGAATAGTCAAAAGCGTAAAAGCGCCAAGGTCGAAAATAATTCTTGACCTGGAGTCAACTCCAGGTACTACGCTCCTTTAAACACCATGCGCGGCTTGACCGAAGCTGGTTGAGCTTGGCTAAAGAAGGAGCACCTCATGCAAACCACCCTACTCAGTATTGACGGGATGCACTGCCAAGGGTGTGTGCAGATCGTGCAAAACGTGATCGAACAGCAGGCGGGCGTCAAAGGCGTCTCGGTGTCACTGGACGCCAGGCAGGCGCGTATCGCGCACGATGGCAATCAGGTGTCGCCCGAAACGTTGGCCAAGGCTGTGCAGGACGCCGGCTATACGGCCGAGCCGGTATAAGCTTTGGACATCGTACAGGCCGGGGTACTGGCCGCCGGCCTTGGGCTACTGGCTTTCGTGGAGCCGTGCTCGGTGGGCAGTCACCTGTTGTTCCTGAAGTTCTTGGATCGGCTGCCGGAACGTCAGCGTTTGTACCAGACGCTGGTTTTCACGCTGGCCCGGGCCGGACTCATGGCCGGACTGGGCGTGTTTGCGGCCGTGATCGGCGCCCGATTCCTGGGTATTCAGCACGGCTTGTGGATGGCGCTGGGCAGCTTGTATGTCGTGCTCGGGCTCGCGTATCTGGCCGGCGGCGCGCCGTGGTTGATGCGCCAGAGCGACCGGCTGCTGCCGCGCGTCCCGACGACCTCCGGCGGCGCCGCCCTTGGTGTTTTGTTCGGCTTCAACATCCCGGCCTGCGCCGCACCGCTGCTCGCGGTATTGCTCGGCGGCGCGGCCGCCCAGGCCGCCGGCGGCGGCGGGGTGGCCTATGGCGGTGTCTCGCTGCTGATTTTTGGGTTGGCCCTGTCCAGCCCGCTGGTGCTGGCGGTGTTCACCCAACCCGGACGGCGGCTATTGAATGCGATCGCCCGTTTCGCCGCCCGCATGCCGCGCATCACCGGCGCAGTGCTCGTACTACTCGGGGTCTGGTCCATCGGGCTGGCGTTGTGAGGCCGTGCCTGGCGAGCGCACAGCCGGGCAGTTTCTTTTCGATATGCGTATCTGCACGCGGAGTGACCTATGAATACTGTGATGCTGGAAACCACGCTCGTTTGTCCAGCCTGCGGGCATAACGCCCCGGAGACCATGCCGACCGATGCCTGCCAGTACTTCTACGAGTGCGGTGGCTGCGGTGCCTTGCTGCGCCCCGAAGCTGGTGACTGTTGCGTGTACTGCTCTTATGGGTCGGTGCCCTGTCCACCAGTGCAGCAGGACGGCAACTGCTCATGTTGAGACGAACACGCATCACCGCGCATTCTCCATTAAAAGGTGATGCCATGAACGACACAACCGCAAACCCCGACGAGCTTCACCCCTGGAGCGAGGAAACCACCGGCGATTCCGGCATCCGCCGCGTGCGCGCCCATATCGGCGGCATGCACTGCTCTTTGTGCACCGGCACCATCGAACGGGCGCTGGGCGCCAAACCCGGCGTGCAGCGGGTGGCGGTCAGTCTGACCCACGAGCAGGCATTGGTCGAATACGACGATGGCCAGACCGACGCCGCAACCCTGATGGGCACCCTCCAGCAGATCGGCTATACCTTGAGCGATCCGCGCAAGGTCGAACCCTTCGAACGGCAGGAACAGGCGCTGGCGGTGGAGCGCAACCGCTTCCTGGCAGCCCTGGCGATGAGTCTCGCCGCGGTCGGGCTCATCGTGGATACCGCCAGCCTTTGGACCCTGGGCCTGTCGGTGGTGGTCTACCTCAGCCTGGTCGTCTTCGGCTACGCCGTGCTGCGCGGCCGCGGCCAAGCCGCCGCCGCGACCGGCAGCGCCGGCCTGGCCGCCGGCGGGCTGGTCCTGTTCGGGTTACGTGCGAGTGGGGTGCTGGCCGGCTATGAGCCGCTGCTGGTGGGTGCGCTCGGGCTCGCCATGATATTCGGGCTGGCCCGGCATATGGGGGTCATGGCCTTTCAGGCGCTACGCCGCGGCATTCTCAACCAGCACGTGCTGGTCGAGATCGGCGCCTTCGCCGGTTTGATCGGCGGCGCGATCGGGCTGGTGGCGCAACCGTCGGGCTATCCAACGGCGGCGTTTTTCGCGGTGTCGGTGATGGTGCTGACCTACCACCTGTTTTCCGAATGGCTGTCGCTGATCGTCAAGACGCGCAGTGCGCAGTCGGTCAAGCGGCTGCTGGATCTCCAGCCCGAGACCGCGCATGTGATCACCGACGGCGACGAACGGGATCTGGCCGTCGAGCAGGTCAAGGCAAACATGCAGGTGCGGGTGCGTCCCGGCGAGCGCATTCCGGTCGACGGCGAAGTGACTGACGGCGGCTCGGCGGTCGACGAATCGTTGATCACCGGTGAGCCGCTACCGGTGGAAAAAACCACCGGCGACAGCGTCGTCGGCGGCGCCATCAACGGCAACGGCACCCTGTTGATCCGGGTCACCGCCGTCGGCGACGAAAGTTTTCTGCACCAGGTGATATCCAGCGTGGAAGACGCCCGAGCGCTCAAGCCCGGTCTACTGCATATCGTCGATCGGGTGCTGCAAGTCTATACGCCGACCGTGCTCGCGATTTCCGCGCTCGCTTTTCTGGGGTGGGCCCTCGGGCCGCTGGCCTTCGGCGCCGACCCCGAATTCCAGCGGGCGGTGTTCGCCGCGCTGACGGTGCTGGTAATGGGCTATCCCTGCGCGGTCGGCATCTCCGCGCCGTTGTCGATCGTGCGCGGTGCCGGCGAGGCCGCGGACAAGGGCGTGCTGATGCGCACCGGCGAAGCCTTCCAGGCGTTGCGCAAAATCGACACCGTGGTGTTCGACAAGACCGGCACGCTCACCGAAGGCCGGCCGGCGGTGCGCG
>DCKU01000056.1 GCA_002320455.1 Salinisphaera sp. UBA1666 | reverse complement strand
GGCAATGCGACGTCGTATCTCATGGCGACACGCCCTAGGGCCGATCGTCGTCTGCCGGATTGGGCCGCGGCGCATCGGCGAAATCCTGCATGGCCTTGAGTGTGGCTACGGATTTTAACGGTTTGGGGCCCAGATGGGGCGCCAAGGCGGCCTGCATCAGATCACGCGCTTCGCGCAGGCGCGTACGTTGTGTCAGCCGCCCTTCGGCCAGGCCCCTCAGCGTGGCCCCGGCTACACGCAGCTCGCCGGTCTCAACACCGGCCGCCGGCCAGAAGCCGGACTCGGGGTCGAAGCGATATCGCGTCTCTGCGGCGATGGGCTCGCCGTCTCCGTCGTGATCCAGCGTGAGGCCGTAACCCAGAGCGTCCAGCAGATCGCGCTCGAAAAATCGGAGCGCGACAATCGCCGGCGCACCGGCAGCCATCGTGGCCAGCAGTGCTTCAAAACTGTCGAAGAGCACCGGGTGCGGATCGTCGCGGGCGGTCAGCCGCATCAAGAGCTCGCTGGCATACAGCCCGCCCATGAGCGACTTATCGACCAGGCGATAGCGTGTGACGCAGTCGATATCACGCAGAGTATAGAGCTCGCCCTGACCGGCCCAGGACAGATCCAGTCGTGAAAACGGCTCCAGGAGCCCCCGCCATCGCGACTTGGCGCGTCGCGCGCCCTTGGCCACCAGGCCGACGCGACCGTAGTCTCTTGTGAACGCTTCCACGATGAAACTGGTATCTCGCCAGGGGCGACGATGCAGTACGAGAGCGGGCGCCAGATCCACGCGCATGGCCGAGACTCCGCGTCGGTCAGTGCCCCAGCTCGCGAACCGCGGCTTCCGAGTCGATCCAGTTCTCTCGCACCTTGACCCATAGCCGCAGGTCCACGCGCTGGCCCAGACGATCGACCAAATCCAGGCGGGCCGCGCGACCGATCTTCTTCAGCATCGCCCCGCCCTTACCGATCACGATCGACTTGTGATTGTCACGCGAGACCCAGATACAGGCATGGATCTCGATCTGTTCGGGCCCCGACTCGAACGACTCGATTTCGATCGCCACCGAATACGGCAGTTCTTGTTGCAGAAACAAGGTGAGCTTTTCCCGGACCGACTCCGCGGCCAGAAACCGCATATTGCGATCGGTGTATTCGTCTTCGGGGAACAGGTAGGCGCCCTCGGGCATACGCGGGGCCAGCTCTGTCATGAGCGCCTGGAGATTGTCGGCGCGCTGGGCCGACACGGGCACGACGAAATCGAACGCACGCTCGCCGCTGACCTGTTCCATGAACGGCAAAAGCTCGGTCTTGTCTTTAAAGCGATCGGTCTTATTGACCACCAGCCCCACCGGGGCCTTGATACGCGCCAGACGAGCGAGCGCCGCGGCGTCCTCGTCGCGCCACTGGCCGGCCTCCACGACGAACAGCACCACATCGATACCGGCCAGACTGGACACCGCGGTTTCGTTCATCACCCGGTTGAGCGCGGTCTTCTGGCTCGTATGCAGCCCGGGCGTGTCCACGAGCGCAATCTGGGTCTCGCCCTCGGTGAGTACGCCGATGATCCGATGGCGCGTGGTCTGTGGCTTGGGCGTAACGATCGAGACTTTTTCGCCCACCAGCGCGTTGACCAGCGTGGACTTGCCGACGTTGGGCCGGCCCACCAGCGCGACCATGCCACTGCGACGATTCGTGTTCTGGCCTGTGTCCTGACTCATCGATCGGTCCTGGTAAGTACGGCAAGCATCTGTGCGGCGGCATCCTGTTCGGCTTTGCGTCGGCCGGTCCCCCGGCCTTCAACGGCGTGTTCGGGCTCTTCTAGACAACAACGCGCCACGAAGGTCTGGGCGTGATCGGCGCCTGACACGCTGACCACTTCATAAGCGGGCCGTGGCAGCTGGCGCGCCTGAAGCCATTCCTGCAGCTGGGTCTTGGCATCCTTGAGGCTCGCGGCACTCGGCAACTCGGCCAGCCGGTCGCGATAGAGCGCCAGGATGACGTCTCGCGTGGCCTCAAAGCCAGCGTCGCAGTAAATAGCGCCCAAAACGGCCTCGACCGCGTCTGCCCCGATCGAGGCACGACGCCGGCTCCCGGTGCTCTGCTCGCCCGGGCCCATTACCAATAGATCGGCCAGAGCCAACTCACCGGCGATCGCCGCCAGCGTCTTTTCGCGCACCAGGGCAGCACGCAGACGTGACAGATCGCCCTCCGGTGCCTGCGGCTGGGCCTCGAACAACGCTGCAGCGATGACGAAGTTGAGAATTCCGTCGCCCAGAAACTCGAGGCGCTCGTTGTGGTTGGCCGCGGCACTTCGATGCGTCAAGGCGCGCGCCAGCAGGCTGCGGTCGGTAAATTCGTGGCCGATACGCTTTTCGAGTGTCTTGCGTGCAGCCGCGCGGGCTGCCGGATCGACATCGGGCATCAGTTCAACCAGGTGCCCATGCGCGAGAAGCGAATATCGAAATCGGAGACGTTGACGCTTAGCCAGATCATGAACGCCTGGCCAACGAGATTGGCCTCGGGTACGAAACCCCAGATACGCGAATCGGCGCTGTTGTCGCGATTATCGCCCATGGCGAAGTAATGGCCTTCGGGCACGGTCACACTGACTTCCGGGCCGTTTCGGCCAACAACGTGCAGCATTTCATGAGGCTCGGCGTCGGGGAGACGCTCGATGAACAGGCGCATTTCATCCTGAAGCTCGGCGTCGGGCCCGTCGTAGAAGCCCATATTCTCGCGTGGGACGGCCTGACCGTTCACGTAGAGCTGCTCGTCGCGATAAGTGATCGTGTCGCCCGGCAGGCCGATGATGCGTTTGATGTAATCAACGCTGGGGTTTTCGGGATATCGGAAGACCACGACATCACCGCGCGCTGGCTCCCCGGTCGGCACGATCTTGGTGTGCGTAACAGGGAGCCGCAGCCCGTAGGCAAACTTCGACACCAGCACAAAATCGCCCACGAGCAGCGTGGGCACCATCGACTTCGACGGAATCCGGAACGGCTCGAACACGAACGCCCGGAGCACCAGCACAGCAATCAGCACCGGAAAGAACGAATGGGCAAATTCGATGGCCCAGTTGCCACGCTCGCCGTCGCCGCGGCGTTTGGACCAGACGAGCTTGTCGCCGATCCAGAGCGCGCCGGTTACGGCACAGGCCAATGTCAACCAAGCTTCGAAGTCCATGCAATCTGTTCCTCCGCGTCGATCAGCTCGAGCGCGCGTTACTTGTCGTCGTCGGTCGACAACACGGCTAGGAAGGCTTCCTGCGGGATCTCGACGCTGCCGAGCTGCTTCATCCGCTTCTTGCCTTCTTTTTGTTTCTCCAGAAGCTTGCGCTTGCGCGATACGTCGCCGCCGTAGCACTTGGCCGTGACGTTCTTGCGCATGGCCTTGACGGTCGAGCGCGCGATGATGCGCGTGCCGATCGTCGCCTGAATGGCCACGTCGAACATCTGGCGCGGCACGATGTTCTTGAGCTTTTCCACGATCGCCTTGCCGCGGTCATACGACATATCGCGATGCACGATATGCGCCAGCGCATCGACAGCCTCGCCATTGATCAACACGTCCAGACGCACGAGATCGGCTGCTTGAAAACGCCGGAAGTCGTATTCGAACGAGGCAAAGCCACGCGATACCGATTTCAGCCGGTCGAAGAAATCCAGCACCACCTCGGATAGCGGCATTTCGAACTCCATCTGCACGGAGCTGCCCATGTAGGCCATATTCTTCTGAACACCGCGTTTTTCCATGCACAGCTGCATAACCGGGCCGATGAACTCCTGCGGCATCAAAATCGATGCGCCGATGATCGGCTCGCGGATCTCGTCGATCTCGCCCACCGGCGGCAACTGCTGCGGGTTTGAGATCGACAGCTCTTCGCCGGCGTGGGTGGCCACCTGATAAACCACCGTGGGCGCAGTAGTGATCAGATCCAGGCCGTATTCGCGCTCCAGACGCTCCTGCACGATCTCCATGTGCAGCATGCCCAGAAAGCCGATACGGAACCCGAAACCCAGTGCGGCCGAGGTCTCGGGCTCGTAGTTGAGCGACGAGTCGTTGAGTCGCAGTTTGGCCAGCGCGTCACGAAAGTCTTCGTAATCGTCGGAGTTGATGGTGAATACGCCGGCAAACACACGCGGCTGAATCTGCTTGAAGCCCGGTACGCGCTCGGCACAGGGGTTATAGGCATGCGTGAGCGTGTCGCCGACCGGCGCGCCGTCGATGTCCTTGATTCCGGCGATGACATAGCCGACTTCGCCGACTTCTAGCGCATCGCGCGAGTGCTTCTTGGGCGTGAAGATACCCACGTCCGACACTTCGTATTCGCGCTCGGTGGACATCACTTTCATGCGATCGCGTTTGGCCAGGCGGCCGTTGCGGATCCGCACGAGCGAGACCACGCCTAGATAGTTATCGAACCACGAATCGATGATCAACGCCTGCAGCGGCGCGTCGGGATCGCCGGCCGGTGCCGGGATACGGCGGATGATCGCCTCGAGCACGTCCTGAATGCCCTCGCCCGACTTGGCCGAGACCAGCAGGCGATCGGTGGCCTCGAGCCCGATGACGTCCTCGATCTGCTGGGCCACGCCGTCGGGATCGGCCTGTGGCAGATCGATCTTGTTGAGCACCGGCAGGACTTCCAGGTCTTGCTCGATGGCGGTATAGGTGTTGGCAACACTCTGGGCCTCGACGCCCTGTGAGGCATCGACCACCAACAGCGCGCCCTCGCAGGCGAACAACGAGCGCGAGACCTCGTAAGAGAAATCGACGTGGCCGGGCGTGTCGATGAAGTTGAGCTTGTAGGTCTGCCCGTCGAGGGCCGTGTAATCCAGCGTGACGGCCTGCGACTTGATCGTGATGCCGCGCTCGCGCTCCAGATCCATCGAGTCCAGGACCTGGTCCGACATTTCTCGATCGGTCAGGCCGTGGCATTCACGAATGAAACGATCGGCCAGCGTGGATTTGCCGTGATCGATATGCGCGATGATCGAGAAATTACGAATATGAGACTGCATAGAGTCGAAACAGGCCGTCCTGGGGATAGACAATCGCCCCGGCGAGCGCCAGGGCGATAGGTACAAAGCGCAGAGTATACGCGCCTGACGGCCTTTTTTTTAGCGCCGTACTACGACCCAGACCCAGAGCCGTCCAGCGCCAGCGGGATGTAGCGCCGCGCGCCGTCGCGCAGCACCAGCAGGGCCGCACTGTCACCGGCTCGTTTGAGGGCGCCGAGCACTTCGGCCGGTCGCGCCACCGGGCGAGATCCGACGCTCAAGATGATATCGCCCGGGGCCAGACCGGCTTCTGCCGCCGGCCCGCCCGTGATCGCGGTGATTCGAACGCCCTGTCGGTCAATATCGAGCGTCTTTCGGGTTTCGTCGTCCAGCGGCGCCAGGCTCAAGCCGTAAGCATTGTTCTCGTCGCTGTCGTTGCCGGGCGTCGGGCCTTGGCGGCTGCCGGCATAGGCAGCGGGCAGCGCCTTGATGGCGATTTCGATATCTTTCTGATCGCCGTCACGCAAGATCGTGAGCCGAGCCTTCTGGCCCGGCGCCAGGCGCCCGACGAGCGGCGGCAGATCGGCCGCCGAGCCCACCGCATGATCGTTCAACGACAGAATGACGTCGCCCACCTCGATCTTCGAGCCCGCCGCAGGACTGTTGGGCATGATCTGCGTGACCAACGCGCCAACCGGACGATTCAGGTCGAACGACTGGGCCAGCTTGCGGTCCACGTCCTGGATCTGCACGCCGAGCCAGCCGCGGACCACCTCGCCGTGATCGCGCAGCTGACGGGCCGCATTCATGGCCGCGTCGATCGGAATAGCGAAAGACACGCCCTGATAACCGCCGGTCTCCGAATAGATCTGGGAATTGATACCGATTACACGCCCGGCCAGGTCGAACAACGGCCCGCCCGAGTTGCCCGGATTGATGGCGACGTCGGTCTGTAAAAACGATACATAGCGATTGTCGGCCAGATTGCGGTTCTTCGCCGAGACGATACCCGCGGTGACGGAAGTCTCGAAGCCGAAGGGTGAGCCGATGGCCACCACCCACGAGCCGACGTCGATATCGTCCGGTTGGCCGACGCGAACTGTCGGCAGGTCGTTCGCATCGACCTTGAGCACGGCGATATCGCTATCGGCGTCGGCCCCGACGAGCTTGGCCACGAGCTGGCGCCGGTCGTTGAGCTTGACCACGATCTGGCCGGCGCCGGCAATCACGTGGCGATTGGTCAGAATATAGCCGTCCGAGGAGATGATGAAGCCCGAACCCAATGACACGTGTTCGTCGGGCGCGGGTACGGCCGGCCCTCCGTCCTGGCTGGGCCCTTGGCCGAGAGGCGGATGCTCCTGAAAGAATCGTTTCAACCAGTCGCCGAGCGGTCCCGCGTCGGGTCGGCCTGCGCCCGGGCCCTCTCCCGGCGCAGCGTTGCTGTCGGGTTTCGGCGGGGTCGCACTGATGTTGACGACGGCAGGTGAGACGGTTTTGACCAGCTCGGTGAAATCGGGGAGCCCCTTGACGATCGGCTCGGCCGGCGTGTTCGCTTGAGACTGTGTCTCGGCGTCGAATGGTTGCCCGCCGGCGGCCGGCTCGTCGCCACCACAGCCGGCCAGCGTCAGGCAAAACAACAATGTTGCGACCGTCGCAATACGACCGCTAATAGACTCACCCTGCATTTGTGCCCCGTCGTCGAAGACCTGGGCTGCATCGTACGACGCAGCGACTGGATTATCTTGTCGTGCTTAGCCGCATCGAACAAGGCCGTGGCGGATCAGCTACCTGTCTTCGCCTCGTCCTGATTAGCCGCCGACCTATCATTTTTGGCCTGCACCAAATTCTTGGCGATTCGCCGGGCTGTAACGGCCGGCACTTCACCCACCACCGTGATCTGGGAGTGGCCGGTTACGCTGCCGAAGGCGTTGACCGCGCCCATGCGTGTCGGACCGTTCAAGGGCGCGCGCAGGCCAGCAGGTGCAATGAACGCAGATACGGTCGCCACACCGTCGGTAAACAGCATCTGGCGTACGGACGCATCGGCGGTTACCTGTCTTACGCCGTTTTCGGCCAGACGAAAGCCCGGCGGCAGGTTATCGATGCGCCAGTCGTCGCGGGCTGACGAGTCCTCATCGCTATCGGCCATATGTACGGATTGGTGCCGCACAACCTTAAACCCGCGCACGTCATAGCTTGGCACGAACGCCTCATCGGGCACCGATTTTGGAAAAGCGACGTCGGTGAACATTAACTGCTCGAGCCGATCGCCTTCGTAGCGTAGCGACAGCTTAAGAGGCAGGTCTGTCTTGGTGTCGACGAGCATTCGATAGCCGTAGCGGAACTGATCGGCCGGCTTGATCGAAATGATGCGACAGGTGCGACCGGCAAAACGTGTCTTGCCGTCGAGGGTGACGTGGTAGTAGCGCTTGAGCTGGTCCGGGGAAAAATGGGCCACGCTGCCGAGCAGCGTCTTGGGCGAGTGTTCGGAGATCAGCACCAGCCGCCGCTCCGGCAGAATCGAGGTGACCTCGTCGCCCTTTCGAATCACTTCGCGCGCCTCGCCGCTTTGCGACACCAGACGTTCCTGCTCGAGCCCATCGTGCAAGCGATGCACGACCTGTACAGTATCGACGTCTCCGCTACGCAGATAAACGATGGTGCCGCGATAGGTCACCTTGCGAACCGCGGCAGCGGCTTCACTCAACAGTTCGATGGACTGGGCACTGGCACTCGTGGATGACGTATCGCCGGCCGCCTGCGCGGCCGGCGCGAGCATAAACAGCCCTAGCGAAAGCGCGACCAGCGTTCGGGTCACTGCGCCGCGCCCTGCCCGTATGTGGCGACGCGGACATAACCCGGTGTGGTGCTCGACATGCCGTATCCACGCGCCATACCGTTGTGATCCACCAGATAGCCGTTCAGTTCTTCGCGTACGGCCGGATCATTGACCGACCAGCGATCCGACGCGGTACGGCTCGCCTGCGACGCCACGCTTCGCACGTTGCGGCTCGAGGCATCGGCCGCCTGAACACTCGCGAAATCCACCAGGTCCTCATTCCAGCGCGTATTGCCAAAGCCGGCCCCGCTGCCTTCGCGGCGAGCACTCTCGCTCGAGGCCACACGCGTGGAGCTGGCGTTGGTGCTCGCTGTCATGCTGCCAGCGCCGCTGCGGCTGCTTGTACCGAATGGGCTGCTGGAGACAAACACGACCCCGGCCACCGCAGCCGCCATGCCCATGCCCGCCATGCCCTGCCAGGCACGCCGGTGTCGACGCGGACGCGCGGTGCGGCCCGAGGGGATACGGGCACGCCGGGCCGTGGCCATCGGCACCACAACGTCGCGCTGTTTGTCTTCCGACTCGATCGCATGCATGACGCGATCAGCGAACCCGAGATCCAATGCTGCAGGCGCGTCTGTATCGGTAGCGCGCAGCGTGGTCCGGATCCAGTTCTGACGACTCCAGCTTCGACGGGCCGTTTCGTCATTCATGAGCTGGCTGACCACGGCCTCGACTTCGTCACCGTTGGCTTCGCCATCCAGAAAAGCAGACAACCGCTCGTTCATCACAACCTCACTTGTCCGACAGGGACAACAACTTCTCCTCGATCGCAGCCCGGGCTCGGAATATCCGAGACCGCACGGTACCCACCGGGCAATCCATCGACTGCGCGATTTCTTCGTAGCTCATGCCGTCGATTTCGCGCAGCATGATGGCTGCCCGAAGATCCTCCGGCAGTTCGCGAATAGACGCGATTACCGCATCGCGAATCTCCTCGCTTTCGAGCAGAGCCTCGGGTGTGTCCTGCTCGGAAAATCGCTCGGTGTGGCCGAACGCCTCGGCGTCGGCCACGTCGACATCCTGACTTGCCGGCCGACGTGAGCGGGCCACCAAGTAGTTTTTCGCCGTATTGATCGAGATCCGATAAAGCCAGGTATAGAACGCGCTGTCGCCCTTGAAGTTCTCCAGCGCGCGATATGCCTTGATGAAGGCTTCCTGAGCCACGTCGGGGGCATCGGCTGCGCTGACGTAACGAGCGACCAGCTTGACCACTTTGTGCTGATACTTGCGCACCAGAAGCTCGAATGCACGGGAATCGCCTGTCTGGGCGCGTGCTACGAGCTGTTCGTCGGAAACGTCTTCGCTCATCTATACGCAGCGTTTCGTGCGACGAAAAGTTGTCGGCTGGTAATGACGTGTCTCCACCTCGCTGATCGGTTCCGCCAATACGGCGTTATCGATATAGACCGCAGCCGCTCTTAAAAGTTCTATTTTTTTTATAGCAATGAGCATGGAAGTTATTGATCGGCCAGGTCGTGGACACCTTGAGGCGTTACCACTCATTTTACCGAGGCAAACGAATCGCGTCACACCGGGCGTTCAGCCCCCGCACAGCGACGTGGCCGGCGGGCGCGCCCGGCGTGCCAGCCAAGCACCGACACGTTGCTGGGCACAGGCGCTGACGCGCAGCGGTTGATGCCCGCCGCTAGCAACGCCGATACCGGCCAGCCCCGGGCTGTGGGTCAGAAGCGCGCGCGCTCGCGCAGACGGGGTCACGATATCCGCGTTGGCATAGACCACTACACCGTGAAGCGTGCTGGCCGAGCGCATGGGTACAACGCTGGCATTGGCCGACCAGTGCCTGCATTTCTGCGATCGCCGCAACGGCGGCGCGATGCTGCATCGCATGGCCCAGTAAGCCGGTGAGGTCGCCGATTGCGACCCGGACAGCTGCCACACCGGCGCCACGAGCGGCGCCAGCGCTTGCTCATCCTTGAGTGCCAGGCGCAAACGCTGAACGACATCGGCACGCCTATCCGCGTGGTACTGCGAAAACAAGATTCCGGCACGCAGCGTCTCGTCGGTCACGCGGTGCTCTGCGCTAGGCCACGGCACGCGCGCGGTCATCAGCGTCAGGCTACGGCGCGTCAGAAACGCCATCCAGGCGCCGACCAACGCGTCAGGCGATGGCACAAACATCCCGCACTCGGCGACGCCACAGCCTGTCGTCACCCGCTCGAGCGCTCGAGCGGCGGCGACATCGGCGAAATCCGTGTCGCGCTGGTTATCGTCGGCCGGCGACTCGAGAATCACCGCTGAGATATCCTCCGGGTAACGGGCAGCAAGGGCGCGGACAACAAACGAGCCAAATGAGTGCGCCCAAAGCACGGCCGGACCCTGATCGAGTGCCTCGATCAACCCGTGCAGATCCCGGACCGCCGCCGACATCGAGAGTTCGGCAGGTACGGATGCACCGATCCGTCGGCGACAGGCACGATCGCTTTCATTCGCACGGCAGGCGACCTTCGGCCGGCTTTTCCCAGTGGCCCGCGGGTCGAAAAGCACGATATCGCGTGGCCAGCCGGCCTGCTGCTGAAAGTGCTGCCACTGACTGAGCTTGCCCGGCGTGAGGCCCGCGGGCTCGGCCGGGCCGCCCGGCACGAAGATCACCGGGTTTTCGCTCAGACGGTCGGGGCGATGACGCAGGCGAGCTAGAGCCAGACGTACAGGCTGGTCACTCAGCGTGTCGCCGGTTTCATAAACGCCGCAGTCGATTGCGGCAGCACTAGTCGTGGGCCGATCGTCGGGGCAACTCGACCAGCGGATCTCTCCGGCGTCGACTGTCTGGGCAAGAAAGAGCAGGCCCAATATGACTAGGCAGCGTCGGACGACGTGCGACATGTTCTAGGGCCTGTTGAGGTTTCGTCCGAGCCCGCGCCAAGCGCTGTTTTGCGGCAAGACTAGGCGTAGCGCGCGCCGCGCAGTCACTCTGCGCAAGCGTGCTAGAACGCTGGATTGCCGACGTATC
>DCKU01000128.1 GCA_002320455.1 Salinisphaera sp. UBA1666 | reverse complement strand
GCGCAAAGCACGTGGGGCGACCGCGACAGGTTGTGCAGAGCTTCCCTAGACTAGGCCGCGCTGTTCTGTTCACCGATCTGCTATGTATTACTTCGCTTACGGCTCGAATATGTGCACCGCGCGTCTGGCGCGGCGTGTGCCGCATGTGCGACCGGTCGGCCACGCCACGCTGGCCGCGCATCGTCTGGCCTGGCACTTGATCGGCGCCGACGACTCGGGCAAGTGCAATATCGTCTACACGGGCCACGATGCAGATATCGTGCACGGCGTGGTCTTCGAATTGGATGCGGCCCGCCTGGAGGCCCTGCACGCGGCCGAGGGTCCGGCCTATGATTTTCTCGAGCTGGCCGTGCAATGTGGCGGGCAGACGCTGACCGCGGCGGTCTATCGCGGGCGCCCCGACTGGCTGGACGATACGCGCGTGCCGTTCGACTGGTATCGCGATTTCGTCGTGGCGGGCGCGCGTGCCCACGGCCTGCCGCACGCGTGGGTCGCCACGCTCGAAGCGGTGACGACCCAGGCTGATGCCGATGCCCGGCGCGTGGCCGACAACGCAGAAATCCTAGCCGAGACGCCGGCCAACGTCATCGAAGGATCAGTCGGCCACGCGTAGGTGGGCTTCCAGCTCGACGAGCAGCTCGCTGCGACAGACGGTGGCGGCGAGTGCGGCCATGGGCATCTCGGGCAGCCGGCGCCGCGCGTGGCCGAGCAGACGCTGGGCATCTTCGGGATGACGGACATAGAGCTTGAGGCAGACGAGGTCGTCCAGCTCGTGCGCGCCGATCTCCGGGGCAGCGGCCGCCATTACAGCACGTACGTTACATAATGCTTCGTCGAACTGGGCCAGCACGTCGCCCGGGTGACAGCTTTCATGACCCACGATAGCCGCGGTGCCGGAAATCATCAGAAACCGGGTGTGGCCGGCCGTGATGATGCCGGCGCGGGCAAACGCCGGCGCGTTTTCGCTGTAGCGGCGCGGATAGGCCCAGGCACTGGTCTGACGCGGGTTTTCGATCGGAATCACCGGCGTATCGCCCAGTAGCGCCTGTATCCAGAGCCCGGGGCGCGCGCCGCCCACCAGCGTGGCCGGCGGTAGCGACTGCCAGGCGGCGGCCGCGGTCGTCTCGAATGCGGCCAGTGCCTCGGCACGCCCGCGACAGAATCGACGATAGCGCTGGGCTTCGCCGTTGCCGCCTACCACGTCGGACAGCACGTGCCAGATCCGCTGCGGATAGGCCAGGCCGGTCTGATTCTGGATGGTGGCCAGATCGTGATAGGCCCGGTAGGCGATATCGGCCACCGATTCGTCGGCGTCCTCGGCGAAGAAGCGGCTGGCCATGGCCAGATGAGTCGTGGCGCGCACCTGCCAGCCGGCGATTGTGACGTCGCGGGGTGTGTCGTCGGTTAGCCAGCGCTCGCCGGTCAGATCGCCGGCCAGGTGGGCCAGTGGCATATCAGCCGGCAGCGCAGCATCGGCGTCGTTGAAATCAACGCGTGCCAGTTCGGGGCGCTGCGAGGGCGTTGCGAGGCTCAGCCAGGCCAGTCGATCACCGCAGGGCATGGGCGCTGCCGGTTTGAGTCAAATTCGTGCCGCTAGCGTACGCGCGGTGAGCTCCGGCGTCACGCGCTTGCCCTCCAGACTCAGACACGACTGGCCCAGAGGCGCGTAGTCGCGTGGGGACGTGGCCTGGAACAGACCGACCGTGGGCACGCCGGCCGCTGCCGCCAGATGCATGGGCCCGGAATCGGCTGCGACGAACTGATCGCAGCGGGCCATGAAGGCGGCCAGCTCGGTCAGCGGTTTGATGGCCACGTGCGGCAGCTCGACGCTGACGGGTTGGGCATCGTCGCCGGGCAGGATCTCGACCAGCGTGGCCTCGGGTGCTGCGGCCCGCATGGCAATGATCCAGGCCTGCCACCAGTGTCGGGGCAGCTGCTTGCGTCCGGTCGCCCGGGCAAAGAAACCGATGACCGGTCCGCCCGGTGTGGCTTGTTGGGACACGGTGCGTTGCCAGACCTGGTCGGCGGCGTCGCGCGCATCGTTGTCGGGAAACACGGCCAGGGTGTCGAAGCACTCGATGTCCGGCTCGGCGATCGCCCCGGTCAACAGCTCGACGGCCTGCAGGGCCTGGTGTCGGCTCTGGCTGCGCCCGGCGGCGTGCGTCAGCGGCAGCCACTGATCCTTGTTGGCAAAACCCAGGCGCTGGCGCGCGCCCGACAGGGCCATGCCGAGCCGGTTGCTGGCCGAATTGCCGGTGGGGTCGATAGCCAGATCATAGCGCTCACGCCGGATCCGGCGCAGCAGCCCGAACAACGAGAACAGTCCGTTTTTCTGGATGTAGACCTGGCCCACGCCGGGCAGGCTCTGCAACAGCGGAATCTGGGCCGGACTCTGGATGACCAGGTCGATACGGGCTTCGGGCAGGCTGGCCGACAGGCTGCGCAGCATGGGCGTCAGAAACAGAATATTGCCCAGACGCTTGTTCAGGCGCACGACCAGAATACGCCGCGTATCCGCGGCCAGGGGCATGCGTTTGGGCTGTGATGTGCCCAACATGCGCGCCAGCAGCCGGTTGAAACGCTTGCGGTTGTTGCGTCGCCACTGACGCAGACGATCGCCCAGGCTGGGCGCGCCCGATGGACTCGAACAAACACGCGAATCGGTCACGCGAACACTCGGGAAAACGATAAGCCGGCCCTCAAGGTGCCGTCCTGTATTTGAGACCGGCGTCAGGCTATCGTTAAAAAATCATAAACCGTCGAACGCTGTCACTTGTGGATGGTCTGTGACGAGACGCGCGCTAGACGGTGTTTAGGCCAGCCGCAGCTCGATCTGGGTGCCTTCGTCGGGCCGGCTGGCCAGGCGGATACGCCATTCATAGCGATCGGCGACACGCTTGACCAGATACAGCCCCAACCCCAGCCCGGCACCGGGCCCGGAGCGAAACCCGCGCTCGAAGACGCGCTGCATCTGATCGGTGTTCATGCCGTGGCCGTTGTCGGCCACGATCAGACGCTGATCGGCCAGCGTGACGCGGATTTCGTCGCCGCCGTGGCGCAGGGCGTTGCGCAGCAGATTGCCGAAGGCGATGACCAGCGCGATACGGGGTGCTGCGACCTGTAGCGGATCGATCACGCCCACCTCGATCTGTTTGCCGGCCGCCATCGGTCGATAAGCGTCGAGCACTTCGTTGACCACCTGGTCCGCGCGACAATACGGCGCCGCGCCGTCCTGATCGGCTTGCTCGTCGCGGGCCAGAAACAATAACGACTCGATCAGCTCGGCCATCTGATGCGACGCCCGATCGATGCGGGTGAGCGGCCCACTGGCGGCCAGACGCGGCTCTTGTTGCAGCACCTCTACCGCGCCCTGGATCACTGCCAGGGGCGTACGCAGCTCGTGGCTGGCATCGGCCGTAAAGCTGCGCTCGCGCTCGACGAACTCATCCAGCCGGCCCATGAACCGGTCGAAGGCCCGTGCGATGACCCCCACCTCGTAATGCTCGAACTGATCGGCCAAGGGCTCGGTGTGCTGATCCGGATGCAGACCGCCTAGATGCTCGGCCAGGGCATTGATGGGCTTGAGGCTGATCCGCGCGATCGCCGAGCCCAGCGGTACCGCCAGCGCCAGCACGATCAGCGCCGCTGCGATGGCTACCGCCTTGAACAGGTCCTCGCGATTCTCGATGGCCGTGATGTCGTAAGCCAGATACGCCTGCTCGTTGCCGATGGCCCGGGTGCCCACGCGATAGGTGCGATCACCCACGTCGACCGTAATGCCGTTGATGCCCGGCGGCAGTAGCTGGAGGGCAGGCGGCAGCCGGTCGCGCTCGGTAGGTGCGACCACATAACCGATCAGGTTGGCCGAGCGGGGAATCGCACTCTCGCCTTCGGTTGGGTAGTCCTCGACCAGTTCGGCCATTTCGTGGCTGACGATACCGTTCAAGAGCTCGGTCTTGAGGTGGTCGTTGATAGTGAAAAGCGCGATGAGCACGGTGCTCACAACCACGGCCACGAACACGGCCAGAGCCGTGGCCACGCGATACTGCAGCGATATGCGCGGGCCGGCCAGCAGCCGGCGCAGACGAGAGCGCAATGTCAGGCCGATTCGGGATCGATCAGGCGATAACCCATGGTGGGCACGGTCTGGAGCATGGCCTGTGCAAACGGCTTGTCGATCGCTGCGCGCAGGGCATGGATATGCGTGCGCAGGGCCTCCGAATCCGGCGGATGATCGCCCCAGATCGCGCTTTCCAGCTCGGCGCGGCGCACCAGCCGGGGCGAGGCCCGCAGCAGGACCTCCAGCAGCCGCAGGGCAGTCGGCGTCAACGACAGCTTGGTGCCGGCCCGCTCGGCCTGCCAGGTGTCCAGATCGAGGGTCAGCTCCCCGGTCTTGAGCTGATGCACCTGGCGCCGGGGCCCGCGATTGCCGATCGCCGAAAGCCGCGCTTCCAGCTCTAAAAGCGAAAACGGCTTGATCAGATAATCGTCGGCCCCGGCGGCAAAGCCGGCCAGCTTGTCGTCGATGGTGTCGCGCGCGGTCAACATCAGGATCGGCGTTTGGGCATCGGCCTCGGCGCGCAGGCGCTCGCACAGGGCCAGGCCGTCGATACCCGGCAGCATCAGATCCAGCACGATGGCATCGAAGGTATGCACGACGGCCAGATGCAGTCCGGTCACGCCGTCGGTGGCACTGTCCATCACGTGACCCCGTGCCGCCAGAAATTCGATGATATTGGCGGCCAGATCTTCGTTGTCTTCAATGACCAGTATGCGCATGTCAAACGTCTCGGGCGGTGCACAGCCTAGTCTAAGCCAATTCCTGATACAGATATATTGCCGGTAGTCGCTGCCGCGCGGGTAAGGGTTATAACGAGCTCGTTGTCTTATGCAAGTATCAAAAAAAGCCGTCATCTTCACCGATATGGACGCCACGCTGCTCGATCATGAGACTTACGACTGGCAGCCGGCCGCCGCGGTGCTGTCCATACTGGCGGCTCGTGGTGTTCCTGTCTGTCTGTGTACGAGCAAGACGGCGGCCGAGGTGCGCGAATGGCAGCGCCGGCTCGGGCTGAACAGCCCGTTCGCCGCCGAGAACGGGGCCGTGGTGGGCCTGCCGCCGGATATCAAAACCGGCACCGCCGGGACACGCGTGGTGCTGGGCCAGGCGCGCGACAGCTTGCAAGCGTTGGCATATCGACTGCGTCGCGACAAGCGTTATCGCTTTACCGGTTTTGGGGAGATGTCGATCGACGCTATTCAGGCCGCTACCGGTCTGGGGGCGGCCGACGCCGCGCTGGCGGCGCAGCGCGAGGCCTCCGAGCCGCTGCTCTGGCAGGACACCGAGGCCGCAGCCGAGGCGTTTTCTGCCGACGTCGCGGCGGCCGGTGCGATGACGCGGGCGGGCGGTCGGTTTCTGCATGTGCTGGGTCACGCCGACAAGGCCACCGCGCTGGTCTGGCTGCGGCAGCGATTCGAGGCCGATGGCCCGATTTTTGCTGTGGCTCTGGGAGATTCAGACAACGATCGCACCATGCTAGAGAGCGCGGATATCGGTTACTGGGTAGCCAAGGCCGATGGGCGCTACCACGCCCCGGCAGCGGGCCATATTCGCCATGCCGGCGGCATCGGTCCCGCCGGCTGGGCCGCGGCGATCCATGACATGATCGAGCGCAACGAATTGCCGGGCGGCTCGGCCGATGCACGGTCAACGTCGTGCCATATTCGACACCAACAATGAACGCCAATCGGGGGACGGGGGATCAGACATGGCGGATTTCTATCAAAACGGCAATATCACGACGCTGCACCGGCTGGCCGAGCGACCGATAGACGCGCTCGAGGCCGAGCTCGCACAGTATTCACGGCGCCGGCCGATGTCGTTGATCCTGCCGTGTCTGTATTCCGAGCTCGAAGGCGACGCGCTGCCGCGTATCGTCGAAGAGCTGTCGCAGGTCACCTACCTGTCCGAGATCATCATCGGGCTCGACGGGGCGAGTGCTGCGCAATACGACCGCGCCTATGAGTTCTTCGCGCCACTGGCGCCCCGGCACCGGCTGGTCTGGAACGACGGGCCGCGCATCCAGGCTATATTGGAGCGTTTGAAAGCCGAGCGCTTGGCACCCACTCGACCCGGCAAGGGCGCCAACGTCTGGAACTGCATGGGATATTTCCTGGCCAGCGGGCGTGGCCGCGTGATGGCCATGCACGACTGTGATATCACCACCTACAGCCGCGACATGCTGGCGCGGCTGTTTTATCCGATGGTGCACCCCAACTTCGCCTTCAAGTTTTCCAAGGGCTACTACGCCCGCGTGGCCGATGGTCATATCAACGGGCGCGTGGTGCGGCTGTTCGTCACCCCCTTGATCCGCGCGCTCGATACGGTCGTGGGGCATATGGACTATCTGGATTTCATGGACAGCTTTCGCTACCCGCTGTCCGGCGAGTGCGCCATGAGCGACTCGGTGGCCGAGTCGATCCGTATCCCGAGCGACTGGGGGTTGGAAGTAGGCATTCTGGCCGAAGTGCACCGCACCTACGGGGGGAATGCCTGTTGTCAGGTCGATATCGCCGATCACTACGATCACAAGCATCAGGACGTGGCCAGCCACGAGGCCAATACCGGCCTGGCCAAGATGAGCCTGGACATCGCCAAGGCGCTCTATCGCAAGCTGGCCACCTACGGCGTCACGCTAACGCCGGAGACTATTCGCACCATCAAGGCGGTGTATCTACGAAACGCACTGGACGCGGTCGAACGCTTTTATTTCGATGCCCAGATCAACGGCCTCTCGCTGGATCGCCATCGTGAAGAAAATACCGTGGAAGTCTTCGTCGAGTCGGTGATCAAGGCCGGTGACGACTATCTGGCCAATCCCATGGAAGTGCCGTTCATGCCGACCTGGAACCGGGTGCGCTCGGCCTGTCCGAATCTCTTGGACGATTTCTACGAAGCCGTCGAGGGCGACCGACGCGAGCGCGTCTGTAACAAACACTGATCGGCCTATACTGGTCACCCGATTTTTTAAAGAGCCTGTCATGCGTCTTACCCGTTCTATCGCTCATCTCGCGCCTGCCGCGCTCGTCGCCTGTCTGTTTGCCACCAGCGCGCTGGCGGCCCAGAGCGACGGTGATACCGTCTACCCGCGCGATCTGTTGAAGCAAAAACCCGAGCTCGCCAAGCGCTATCAAGCCGTGGTCAAGCCGGTGACCGGCGCGCATGGCTGGATCGCCGACGGCGGCACCCAGACGCCGGTGACCGAAGTCTCGTTTGGCAACACCGACTATGCGGTGCTCACAAGCTGCAAGCCGCACGACTGCGCCAGTCAGAACCTGGTGGTACTGCTGCCGGCCAACAATGCCAAGCAGGGTGAGGCCGTCGGCGCGCTGGCCGTCAACGCCGGTGATCAGGGGCTGGGGCCGAACAAGTCGACGATTACCTGGCTGGGCGAGCCCGGCCGCGACGCGCGCCGATTCTTGGGCGCGTATCTGTTCCGCTAGGCGCTCGGGTCGGCGGGCGGCGTATGCCCGCCCGCAAAGTCATCTAGATCGCGTTCTGGCCGGGTGCCTTAATCAGGGTATCGGCCGGCGAGCCCTGCGCTGGTCGTGCTGCCAAGCCTCGGTGGGGGGACTCACCACCGCGTCCGCGTTGCTCAATCGCTGATCCAGGCCACCTCATACGCGGCCAGAGTGATGTCCTGTCCGGCCTCGAGCGGACTGTCGTCAAGAATGTTTCGACGATGAGCTTGGTCGAGCAGTCCAGCAGCGGCGATGGTGATGGGTTCGTCAGTGACGTTGTGCAGCGCCAGTAGTGTCTGGGCCTCGGCCCGACGCTGAACGGCAAAAACACCAGGGCCGACGTCGATGATCGTCTGGGCGGCATCAGGATGAAACGCCGGCTGTTTGGCGCGTAGGGCCAGTAGCTGTTTCAGGCGCGCCAGTACGGTCGCGGCCGGTGTGTCGTGCTCGAGCGTACGACCCAGCTCGGCGGCGTCGTAGCGGCGGCGGTTGATCGCCCGGCTGATGCCCGTGGCTTCTACGCCGTGCAGATCGTTCGGCGTGGCCATCAGGCTGTGGAAATACAGCGCGGGGATACCCGCCAGCGCCAGGGTGATGGCCTGGCTGACGATGAAGCGCTCGATATGCGCCGTGCTGCCGCGCGTGGCGGGCTCGGCCATCAGATCGTAATAGCTGATGTTGAGCTCGTAGGGGCGCGTGCTGCCGTCGCTCATGGCGCGGGTGGACACGAACCCGCCTCGGGCACGGGTGGTGGCCACCAGTGCATCAAGTTCGTCTTCGTCCAGGATGGATTCGACCGAACGCACGCCGATACCGTCATGGCTGGCCGTAAAGTTCAGGAAATGACAGCCGGCCGGCAAGGCCGGCAGGCTGGCGGCCCAGGTCGATAGCCGGCGGGCATCGCCGGTTAGCAGGGTATGGGCGATCAGCGGCGGCAGGACGAACTGGTAGGCGACGTGGGCTTCGTCACCGTCGGTCAGATACGAGATGTTCTCGGCATGTGGGACGTTGGTCTCGGTGATCAGCAGCGCCCCCGGGGCATAGCGATCGATCAGCGCCCGCAGGAATTTAATGATGCGATGCGTCTCGGGCCGGTGGATACACGAGGTGCCCAGTTCTTTCCAGAGAAAGCCCACCGCGTCCAGGCGCACGAGTGCGGCCCCCCGCGCCACGTACTCGAGGATAATGTCGATGAACTCGCTTAAGACCTGCGGGTTCGTGAAATCCAGATCGATCTGGTCGTCGGAAAACGTAGCCCACAGATGTTTTGGGCCGCGGGCGGTGGCGACTTCTGTCAGAAGCGGCGTGGCCCGCGGCCGGATCACCGAACGCAGGTCGGTGGTCGGGTCCATCTCGATAAAGTAATCGCGCCCCGGATCGGCATCGGCCAGATAGTGGGCAAACCAGAGCCCGCGCCGCGAGGCGTGATTGAGGATCAGATCGAACATCAGCGGCATATCGTCGGCCAGCCGGGCGATATCGTCCCAGTCGCCGTAGTCCGGGGCCACCGTGCGATAGTCCATGACCGAAAAGCCGCCGTCGGAGCTGGCCGGGTAGAAGGGCAGGATATGCACCGCCGAGACGGCATCGGCCAGATATGTATCGATGAAGCGCTGCAGCGTGGCCAGCGGCGCCTCGCCCGGGTGCTGGACGATATCGGGATAGGTGATCATCAGGTTCAACGAGGCATCCACGGCCAGATCGACGCGTCGCGGCAGGCTATGGCGTCGGGCCGCGTCCTCGGCGGCCTGGATACAGGCCTGTGCTGCAGCCTCGCCGTAGAGCGGCACCAGCCACTCGGTGAGGGCCGCCAGCGACGGTGGGGTCGAAACAACTTGGCTCATGCGTGTTCTATCCTGTTACCAGCGTTCCCGGTTCGGGATGGGCCATGACGTCGAAACAACAAACAAGAGTCATACCAGGTGCGCCGGATTATCTGCTTTCCTGGGCGTGCCGGACATGAACGATACGAGACCCGTCGGCGCTGAATCGCCACGCCCGCTGCGCTGGACCTTACTGCGCACCGCGCTGCTCGGCGGGCTAGCGGTCGCGGTCTTGTTCGGCGGCGCATCCTGGCTCGTGGGCCAGCAGCTTGCGCCGCGGCTACGCGTTGCACTCGAACAGGCGGCCGACCGCGCGGGCCTGCGCGTGGACGACTGGCGGCTGGTCCGTGGTATCCGTGGCAGTGAATTACAGGCCCGTCTGGTGGCGGCCGGCTGTGACCGGCACTGTAGCGGCGCAATGCTGGCCGGGCACGTCAATCATGGGCCGCTCTGGGCGACGGGAGATCACTTGACCGCCGGTCTGGCCGGATTCGACGGCCGTCTTTCTTTCGACCCGTCGCCGGGCGGTCCGGTATTGGCCGAGCTGCCGCCGGCCCGGCTTGCAGCCTCGATAAATCTGCTCGGCCGGGGAGAGGGGTCTGCCGTGATGCCGGCGTTTGCTAGCGATATCCGCCGCGCCGGCGAGCCGAACGCGACCGGGCGTCTGATCGGCGCGCAAAGCCGGGCAACACTGGCGTTTGACGTGGCCAGCATGCGCCGGGCCCGCTGGACGCTCGATGTGCCGCGATTGGCGCGCCAAGACGCCGTGGCCGGGCGGCTGGGCCTGCGTGGGCTGTCGGCCCACGGGTCGATGGGCGACGCCGCCGCCACGCTGGCGCTCAGCCAACTCGTCATGGACGACGGGCGCGGGCAGGCCACGCGGGTGCGCGATCTGGCGACTTCATTCACCGAGCTTGCGCCGGCGCGTTACCAGCTGACGCTAGACGCCGGCGCGGTGTTATTGCCGGACAACCAGACAGCACGGCTGGCGGCTCGGGCGAGCGGTAATCGACAAGGGCTGACGGCGATATTCAAGAGCGCAGCCGGCTGGCGAGCACGTGGCGGTCTGGCCGGCGGCGCCTTGAACCGATCCGGCTTTTATGCAGAGACAATCGCCCCGGCCCTGGCCGATGCGCGGCTGGACGTCGAGGCATCGCTGGTCGGTGAGGACGACGAGCAGGTGGACGCCCGGCTGGTCCTGCGAGGGCCCCCGGACCTCGACGGGCCGATCAACGCCGTGGATGTATTGTCCGCGTTGAATGCGCAGGCGCGGGTGGGTCTGACCACGGGCTGGCTGCGTCGGCTGGCGGCTCGCCTGGGGCCGCCGACTGCAACCGAGCGCGAGCTCGACCAGAGGCTTGAAACGCTCGCCGAGCGGGCGTTGATCCAGCGCGATGCGCCCGGCCATGTCACAAGCCGGGCTCGGCTGGCCGATGGGCGGCTGTTCATCAACGGCCGGCCGAGGCCGGAGTGGCGCTCGGTGGTCGAGCAGCTCCAGGCCGCAGCGCCCGGCCTGTGACGACGGCGGTCGACCGGCCGTATTTTCGGTCTCGCGCGCGCAGGCGTTATCATACCGCCCCGCGCAGCGCCGATCGTGGCCACCGATATCGGCCTGCCGACTCGATTTCAGTCTAGCGTCGCACGGCGACGCCGGAGATAGGTCTATGTCCTCCAACGATCAGCCCGGCCGAGCGGCCGACGCGGCGCCCGATGTCTTCGACGTCATCGTCGTGGGCGGCGGCCATGCCGGCACTGAAAGTGCCACCGCGGCTGCCCGCGCCGGCGCCCGCACGCTGCTGCTCACGGATAACATCGAGACCATCGGGCAGATGTCCTGCAACCCGGCCATTGGCGGCATCGGCAAGGGCCATCTGGTCAAGGAAATCGACGCCCTGGGCGGGGTGATGGGCCGCGCGGCCGATCGCGGCGGGATCCAGTTCCGCACGCTCAACGCCCGCAAGGGCCCGGCCGTGCGAGCCACCCGTGCCCAGGCCGATCGTGCGCTGTACAAGGCCGCGGTTCGATCCATGGTCGAGGCCGAGCCCAATCTTTCGCTGTTTCAGCAGAGCGTGGCGGACCTGATCGTCGAGGATGGGCATGTGGCCGGCGTGGTCACCGGCATGGGGCTGTCGTTTGCCGCGCGTGCCGTGGTGCTCACGGTGGGCACGTTCTTGGGCGGCACCATCCATATCGGCGAGAAACGCTTTGGCGGCGGGCGCGCCGGCGACAGCCCGTCGAACGCCCTGGCCGAGCGCCTGCGGGCGCTGGATCTACCGGTGGGCCGGCTCAAGACCGGCACGCCGCCGCGTATTGATGCCCGCTCCATTGATTACTCGCGCCTGGCCGAACAGCCGGGTGATGACCCGGCGCCGGTGTTTTCGTTTGTGGGCACACGCGCCGAGCACCCCGAGCAGCGGCCTTGTCACATCACCTATACCAACGCCAAGACCCACGAGCTGATCCGGGGCCGGCTGCACGAATCGGCGATCTATTCCGGGGCCATCGACTCGGCCGGGCCGCGTTATTGCCCGTCCATCGAAGACAAGATCGTACGCTTTGCCGACAAGGACAGCCACCAGATCTTCATCGAGCCGGAAGGGCTGAACTCTAATGAGGTGTATCCCAACGGGATTTCCACCAGCCTGTCGTTCGAAACCCAGCTGGCGTTGGTGCGCTCGATCGAAGGCTTTGAAAACGCCCATATCACGCGCCCGGGCTATGCCATCGAATATGATTATTTCGATCCCAGGGCGCTGAATCATTCGCTGGAAACACAGGCGATCGGCGGGCTGTATTTCGCCGGCCAGATCAATGGCACCACCGGCTATGAAGAAGCCGCGGCCCAGGGCTTGCTGGCTGGCATCAATGCCGCGCGAGCGACCCGCGGCGAGCCGGCCTGGTGCCCGCGCCGTGACGAAGCCTATCTGGGCGTGCTGGTCGATGATCTGGTCACCCGCGGCACCATCGAGCCCTATCGCATGTTTACCTCCCGCGCCGAGCATCGGCTATTGCTGCGCGAGGACAACGCCGATGCCCGCCTGACGCCAATCGGGCGCGAGATGGGCCTGGTGGATGATGCCCGCTGGACGGCGTTCACGGCCAAGCAGGCGGCGGTAGAGGCCGAGCAGGCACGCTTGAGCGCTATCGTCGTCAAGCCCGATGATCTGGGCGCCGATCACGGGGCGGGCCTGCTGGGCCAGCCGTTGACGGCCGCCCAGAGCGTGGCCGACCTGCTCAAGCGCCCGGGCGTGACCCATGCCGCACTGGCCCGTGTGGCCGCCATTGGCTACGCCGAGACCGGCGACCTAGCCTCCGAGCAGGCCATCGCCGTGGGCGAACAGGTCGAGATTCAGGCCAAATATGCCGGCTATATCGCCCGCCAGCGTGAAGAGATCGACCGCGCTGCAGCCCACGAGGCCACGCCGTTGCCGGCGGATCTGGACTACGGTGCGGTCACCGGGCTATCCAATGAACTACGCGCCAAGCTGGCCGAGGTGCGCCCGACCCATATCGGCCAGGCCGCGCGTATTCCCAGCATGACGCCGGCGGCGATTTCGCTGCTGCTGGTGCACTTGAAGAAAACCGGCGTGCGTCTAGCCAAGAGTGCGTGAGCCGCGCGCCCCGGCTTCGTGGCATGATCCCAGGCCGGGAGCCGCGTGGATGCACAAAGGGGGCAGGTTGAGGCAGGCAGCCAAAGCGATCATTGGCGTGCTCATGTTGGCCACCGCGGCAGGCTGCGGCGGTGACGATACGGGCTTCGCCAATCGCCTGACCCCGGCCATCGCGGCCGATGGCACCAAGACGCTGCGCTACGGCAATCAGACCGAGCCGGGCACCCTGGACCCGCACCAGGCCTCGGGCGTGCCTGCCGCCAACGTGCTGCGCGATCTCTACGAAGGCCTGGTGATCACCGCCGCCGACGGCCAAGTGGTGCCCGGCGTAGCCGAGTCGTGGCAGATCAGCGATGATCGCCGCACCTATACGTTTCACCTGCGAAGTGATGCCCGCTGGTCCAACGGCGCGCCGGTCACCGCCGGTGATTTCGTCTATAGCCTGCGGCGCGCGGTGGACCCGGCCACGGCCTCGCCCTATGCCGATATCCACAAGCCGATCGAAAATGCGCCGGCCATTATCGCTGGCGACAAGACGCCCGACACGCTGGGCGTGACGGCGCTGGATACACATACGCTAGAGATTCGGCTGGCCAAACCCACGCCGTATTTCCTGCAGACGCTGACCCACCCCAGCAGCGACCCGGTCTACGAGCCGGCGGTCGAGCAGTGGAGGGATAGTTTCACCCAGCCGGGCCATGCCGTGACCAACGGCGCCTACACCATGGCCGCCTGGCGGGTGAACGAGCGTATTCGTCTCAAACGTAATACCCACTACTGGAACAACGCCGACACGGCCATCGACCAGGTCGAGTTCTATCCCATCGAGGACAGCAACTCGGAGCTGTCGCGCTATCAGGCCGGCGGCCTGGACTGGGCCGTGACCGTGCCACCGGCCGATACCGCGCGCATCAAGCGACATATCCCGGATCAGTACCACGCCGTACCCACCATCGGCATCGCCTATCTGGGCTTGAACGTGCGGCGTGCGCCGTTTGCTAATAACCGCAAGCTGCGCCTGGCGCTGTCCATGGCGCTGGATCGCGAGATCATCACCGACAAGATCCTGCGGGGGGATCAGCCCACGCTTTATAGCGCCGTGCCCGATTCCGTGCGCGACTATTCGCCGGTGGAATACGACTGGCAAGACTGGCCCGACGACAAACGACAAGCCCGAGCGCGCGAGCTGTATCACGAGGCCGGCTATTCCGAAGAGCATCCGCTGCACGCCGAATATCTCTATCCCTCGGGCGGCGTGGGCAAGACCCTGGGCCTGGTGGCGGTGGCCATGTGGCGCGACGTGCTGGGCGCGAATATCACGCCGGTAAACCAGGAATGGAAGGTGTATCTACAGACCGCGCGCCAGGGCTATGACACACAGATCTTCTGGGGCGGCTGGATCGGTGACTACGACGACCCGAATACGTTCTTCTCGATCTTCAACTCCGAGGCCGCGCTCAACTACACCGGCTATGACAGCCCGGCCTTCGACGCGGCCCAGGAGGCCTCCAGCCATACGCCGAACGGCGTCAAGCGCACGGCCCTCATGCACCAGGCTGAAACCCAGCTGCTGCATGACGCGCCGATCATCCCGGTGTTCGTCTATACCTATCATCAGCTGGTCAAACCCTATGTAACCGGCTATGCGCCCAGCGCGCTCGGCAACTATTACACCAAGAACTTCGATATTCGCCCGGTAGAGGCAGGGCGCTGATGCTGGCCTTCACCTTGAAGCGCCTGGCCGGTGTGGTGCCTACGCTATTCATTCTGTTGACGGCCACGTTTTTGCTGGTGCATCTGGCGCCCGGCAGCCCGCTGGACGGTGACCGGCCGATGCCGGCCGAGATCCGCGCCAATCTGGAAGCCAAGTATCACCTGAACGAGCCGCTGATCCAGCAGTACGGGCGCTATCTGTTGAATATCGCGCAGCTGGATTTCGGCGCCTCGTATCAATACAAGGACACCTCGGTGAACGATCTGATCGCCACCGGGTTTCCGGTGTCGCTGGCCGTGGGCGGGTTTTCCTTGCTGTTTGCGCTGGTTATCGGTATCCCGCTGGGGATCATTGCCGCCGTACGCCAGAACAAGATCGCCGACTATCTGGCCATGGGCGGCTCGCTGGCCGGAATCTCGGTACCCAACTTCGTGCTGGGCCCGCTCATGATTCTGGCCTTTGCGGTCTATAACGACTGGCTGCCGGCCGGCGGCCTGGGCGGCTGGCAGAACTATGTCATGCCGGTTCTGGCGCTGGGCACCATGTATCTGGCTTATGTCACGCGGCTGATGCGGGCCTCTACCATTGAGGTGCTGCGCTCGCCGTTCATCCGCACGGCCCGGGCCAAGGGGCTGTCAGAGATGCGGGTATTCGTGGTGCACGTGCTGCCGGCCGCTCTGTTGCCGGTGGTCTCGTTTCTGGGCCCGGGGGCGGCAGCGGTGCTGACCGGCTCGGTAGTGGTCGAGCAGATCTTCGGCATCCCGGGGCTGGGGCGGTTTTTCGTGACCGCGGCGCTGAACCGGGACTACACGCTGGTGCTGGGCATTACGCTGTTCTACGGCATCATCATCATTCTGTTCAATCTGGTGGTCGACGTGCTCTACGGCTGGCTGGATCCAAGGGTTGCCTACCGATGACGGCCGCCGTCTGGCGCAAACAACGGGCCCTGCGCGCGGCCTCGGGCAACTCGCTGGGCCGAGATGCCTGGCGCCGGCTGGCGGCCAACAAGGCCGCCATGGGCTCACTGGCGGTTCTCGGGGCGATCACCCTTGCGGTCATCATCGGCCCGTGGCTGAGCCCTTATGATTATTTCTCGCAGGATTACGATGCCATCTGGCAGGCGCCGAGCCTGGCCAACGGCCACTGGTTCGGCACCGACCAGGTCGGGCGTGATCTGCTGGCCCGAACGCTGGCCGGCGGGCGGATCTCGCTCATGGTCGGCATCGTCACCACGCTGGTGAGCCTGGTGATCGGCGTGAGCTACGGCGCCGTGGCCGGCTTTGTGGGCGGCAAGACGGACGCGCTGATGATGCGCGCCGTGGATATTCTTTATTCACTGCCCTTCATGTTTTTCGTCATTCTGTTGGTGGTGTTCTTCGGGCGGAACCTGTTCTTGTTGTTTGCGGCCATCGGGGCGGTGAGCTGGCTGGACATGGCGCGTATCGTTCGCGGCCAGACGCTGGCCATCAAGAGCCAGCCTTATATCGAGGCCGCGCGCATGGCGGGCGCCGGTACCACACGCATCATCGCGCGTCATGTGGTGCCCAACCTGGCCGGCATCGTGGTGGTCTATGTCACGCTGACCATTCCGCAGGTGATTCTGTTCGAGTCGTTTTTGAGCTATCTGGGGCTGGGCGTGCAGCCGCCGGCCACGTCCTGGGGGGCGCTGATCAACGACGGCACGGGTGAGATGAGCATCGCGCCCTGGCTGGTGCTGATTCCGTCGGTGTTTCTTGCTGTCACGCTGTTCTGTTTCAACTTCATCGGCGACGGCCTGCGCGACGCGCTGGACCCGAAGGATCGCTAAGCGTGCTGCTGGATGTGAACAACCTGACCGTGGATTTCACCACCCACTCGGGCACGGTGGCCGCGGTGCAGGGCGTCAGTTTTGCCGTCGACACCGGTGAGGCGGTGGGTATCGTGGGCGAGTCCGGTTCGGGCAAGAGCCAGAGCGTGTTGGCGCTGATGGGGCTGTTACCCGACAACGCTCGGGTCAGCGGCTCGGCGCGGCTGGCGGCCGGCAATGAGCAGGGCCCCATCGAGTTGATCGGCGCGCCGGCCCGCCGGCTGCGCTCTGTGCGTGGCGCCCGGGTGGCCATGATCTTTCAGGACCCCATGACGGCGCTCAACCCGCATCTGCGGATCGGCACCCAGATGACCGAGCTGCTGCGTCGGCATCTCAAGACCTCGAGGCGCGAGGCCACCGAGCGAGCCGTGGCCATGCTGGAGGCAGTGCGTATTCCCCAGGCAGGTCAGCGGTTGAAAGCCTATCCACACCAGCTCTCTGGCGGCATGCGCCAACGCGTGATGATTGCCATGGCCCTGTCGTGCGAGCCGGCGCTTCTGATCGCCGACGAGCCGACGACGGCACTCGACGTCACCGTGCAGGACGAAATCCTGGAAACCATTGCTGAACTGCGGCAGCAGACCCGTACGGCCCTGCTGCTCATCACCCACGATCTGGGCGTGGTGGCCGGCCAGTGTGCGCGTACCGTGGTCATGCAGCACGGCGGGGTGGTCGAGCAGGGCACGACCGAGCAGATCTTCACCCGGCCGGCTGCGGCATATACCCGCGACCTGCTGGCCGCAATTCCGCGTCTCTAGGAGGGCTTGTGGACTGGCAGGCATGGCTGGAGGCGGTACAGTTCTGGGGCCCGGTGATCGTGGTGGTCGGCAGTGCCGTGACCGCGGCCGGGCACGCGCTTCTGACACGAGAGACCCCGTCCAGCGCCTTCGGCTGGATCGGCGTATCGCTGTTGTTTCCGCCGGTGGGGCCCCTGCTGTATTACGCCTTTGGCGTGAATCGTGTGCGGATCCGCGCCCGTCGTCTCGACCGGGCGTCACGCCACGGCCTGGGCGCGCATCGGCCCGGGCCCAGCGCCGAGCTGCGTGATTATCGCGGGCTAATCAAGGCCCGGCGCCGTGGCCTGGCCGCGGCCGGCGATCGGCTGTCGGCCTGGCCGGTGGTGGCCGGTAACGAGATCCAGGTGCTCAACAACGGCGAGCAGGCCTATCCGCCCATGCTTGAGGCGATAGAGAGCGCGCGCTCGTTTGTCTATCTGACCACTTATATCTTCGAGACCAATCGCATTGGCCAGCGATTCATCGACGCGCTGGCCGGCGCGGCTGCACGCGGGGTCGACGTGCGCGTGCTCATCGACGGCGTCGGTGAGTGGTATGCCCTACCGGGCAAGCGCCCGGTGGCCCTGCTGGAGGCAGCCGGCGTTCGCACGGCGCGCTTTCTGCCGCCGCGGCTATGGCCGCCGGCCCTGCGGCTCAACCTGCGTAACCACCGCAAGATTCTGGTCACCGATGCCGGTATCGCCTTCACCGGCGGCATGAATATCGGTGATCGGCATATGGCCCAGGGCAAGCACGGCGTAGCGGATATGCATTTTCGCCTGGCCGGGCCCATCGTGCGTCAGATCGAAGCGGTGTTTCTCTCCGACTGGGCGTTTGCCACGGCCGAGCAGACTCGGGTGTCGGCCCGAGACCTGCCGGCGCTGGGCAGCGCCGGCTGTCGTAGTATCGAAAACGGGCCCACGCGGGACTTCGAGACCCTGTCCACGTTGCTCTTGACTGCCGTGTCCAGCGCGCATCGGCGGGTGACTATCGTCACCCCCTACTTCCTGCCGAGCCAAGCGCTGGTCGGCGCACTACAGGCGGCGGCCCTGCGGGGATTGAACGTCTCGATCGTCATGCCCGGGCGCAACAACCTGCCGTTTGTGGCTTGGGCGGCACGCCACGGGCTGGACGAACTGTTGTCATGCGGGGCGCGGGTCTATTTTCAGCCGCCGCCGTTTGCCCACAGCAAGTTGTTCATCATCGACGACGACTATGCGCTGGTGGGCTCCCCCAACATCGACCCGCGTTCCCTACGCCTCAACTTCGAGCTGGCGGTGGAAATCTACGATGAGACCACCGTCGAAACTCTACTGGCCCACGTCGACGGCTTGATCGAGGCGTCCAGCCAGTACACCCAACAACAACTGGCCGCCCGCGGTTTTCTTGCGCGGCTGCGAGATTCGTTTTTCTGGTTGTTTTCGCCGTATTTCTGATCGGTCTCAGCGTTTACCGTAGCCTTGTTGTCGGTATGCTCGTCGTGTTTTTCCGTAGAGAATATCGATGAACCATATCCACTGGCCGGACGGCTATCTGCCCGGCTTTGCCGATAATTTTGCCTCCAACGAAGTGATCGTGGCTGATCTGTCGCTGGCCGAGGTGTGGCCGCTGCTGGAGACAGCCACTGAGTGGCCGACGTATTACGACAACGCTGCCGATATTGTCTTCCATGACAACGACGGCCCGCGGCTACGCCTGAACCAACGCTTTGCGTTCAAGACGTTCGGTTTTCCGGTGGAGGCCGAGGTGGTCGAGCATGTCGGGCCAAACGGCGACGCGCCGGCGCGCCTGGCATGGCACGGCTGGGCCGGCGAAGACGCATCACGTATGGACGTACATCACGCCTGGCTGCTGGAAGACCTGCCGGGCGGACGCGTGCGCGTGTTGACCCAGGAGACACAGAACGGCCAACCCGCCCGCGAGCTGGCCCAGACCCATCCCAACCCGATGATCAACGGCCATCAAGACTGGCTGGATGGCCTGATCAGGGCAGCTCGCGCGCGGCGCTGATTTGCGTGGTTTTTGGCTTCGGGCGAGCGCTGTCGGTGCCCGCGCCCTTGCTTTAGCACGGTGAGTGCGTAAAGGTGCCGGTCTCGGGGGACACGTAGGGGGCAGCATGCTGCGCATAGCCGGTGCGATCGCGACCATCGTTGTGGCGATTGTGGCCTTGTGGTGGCTGAGCCGCGGTATTCTGCCGCCGGAGACGGTGCGCTTTGCCGCGGGTATCGAGGGCGGTGGCTATTGGCATATCGCCGAGCGTTATCGCGATATTCTGGCCGAGGACGATATCGATCTGCAGCTGGTGGCCACCGAGGGCTCGGTCGAAAACGCCCGGCTTCTGGCAGATCACCAGGTCGACGCGGCGCTGCTTCAGGGCGGCATTACCACCCGGGCACCGCTGGAAACGCTGGGCGCGGTATTGAACGAGCCGCTTCTGGTGTTTGCGCGTAGCGATACCCCCGATAGTGTGTCGCCCAACCCCGCGCTATGGCGCAACCTGCGTATCGGCGTGGGCAGCGCGGACTCCGGTACGCGCGCTGCGGCCCGTTCGCTGTTTCAGGCCGCCCGGCTCAAGCCGGCCGATAATACCCTGCGGCCGCTCGGCGCGGATCAGGCGGCCCGCGCGCTGATGGCCGGGCAGCTGGACCTGGCCTTGTTCGTGGCACCGCTTTCTGCCCCTTACCTGACCGATCTGCTGGCCAATGACGATATTCGGCTCGTTTCGCTGTCGCATCTGGTGACGCTGTCGCGACGCATTCCGCAGGCGATTCGCCTGGAGATTCCTTCGGGGGCGTTCAGCCTGAACCCGCCGCGTCCGCCGGCGGATCTGTCGGTGCTGGGCCTGGTGGCGCGTATCGCGGCCCAGCCGGATTTGCATCCGGCCATCGTCGACCGGCTGGTCGAAGCCGCGCGGCGCGTGCACGAGGCCGGCAATATCATCACCCCCGAGGCACGCTTTCCCACGATGGAGAACACCTCGCTGCCCCAGGACGCCTACGCCCGCGACCTCATCGCCGACGGCCCGAGCGCGCTGAATACGTTCTTGCCTTACTGGGTGACGGCACAGATCAGCCGCTTTGCCATTCTATTGTTGCCGATCGTGTTTCTGGTGCTGCCCCTGCTGCGCACGCTGCCCGGTCTATATAAATGGAGCATTCGTAATCGCGTCTTCCGGTATTACAGCCGGATTCGCGAGATCGACGAAGAAGCGGTTGAGACCGATGATCCGGCGACCCTGAATACGCTCAACGCCGAGCTGGCCGACCTGGATCGTGAAATCGCCCATCTCAAGGTGCCGCTGACGTATCAGGGCTATGCCTATAACGCCCGGCTGCACATCGATCTGCTTCGCAAGAAGATCGCCAATCGAATGGCGTGATAACTGACCCTAGGGTCTGTTGAGGTTTCATACGAGTCCGCGCCAAGCGCTGTTCTGCGGCAAGACGAGGCGTAGCGCGCGTCGCGCAGTCATTCTGCGCAAGCGTGCTAGAACG
>DCKU01000067.1 GCA_002320455.1 Salinisphaera sp. UBA1666 | reverse complement strand
CCAACCGATCGGGTCCAGCTCAGACCTGTATCACGCCGTCGACGTCAGTCAGCGCATCGCGCACTGCGGCCGCGCAGTGTTCACACGTCATGTCTTTAATGAGTAGTTTCATTCAAGGCTCCGATGAGTATTCCACCCCACCTGGGGTGGGGTATACACGAGTGTTGTGACGGCTCGCCGTCAATACAAGGTCCGCGCCCACCCGCCTGATCTGCAGACCGCCGGCCGATCGTGCTATCAAGGCCGAATCATTCCACGCGCTGCCGAGAACCCGCCATGTCCCTGACCCCCGAAGCTGCCGGCGTCGTCGCTAAGATGCGAGAGGCTGCGGTCTCGTTTACCGACCTAGGGTTGGCCGAGGCCCGCCAGTTCTATATCGATACGCTGGCCCAGAGCGGCGGCGAGCCGGTCGACATGGCCTCAGTCGTCGATCAAGACATCGCCCTCGATGGCCGCACGATCGGTGCCCGGCGCTATCGGCCACGGGCGCTGTCCGCGGGCGCCGCCCCAACGCTCGTGTATTTCCACGGCGGTGGCTGGGTGCTGGGCGATCTGGACTCCCATGACCGCGTGTGCCGACAGCTGGCCGAGCGGGCCGCGTGCCAGGTGGTGGCGGTGGATTACCGACTCGCGCCCGAACACTGTCTGCCGGCGTCATCCGACGATGCCATCGCAGCCTATGGCTATCTCGTGCAACACGCCGCTGCGTTTGAAATAGACGTACAGCGTATGGCCGTGGGCGGCGACAGCGCCGGCGGGCATCTGTCGGCGGTGGTGGCACTCGCCGCCCGCGACGCCGGCTGGCCACTGTCGCTGCAGGTTCTGGTTTATCCGGCCACCGATCTGCGTGAGTCGGCCGGCCAGTATCCCTCAAAAGGCCGCAACGCCCATTTTCCGCCGTTGACCGCCGAACTGATGGCCTGGTTCGGCGAGCGCAGCGTGGATGCCAATACCGATCCGCTGGACTGGCGTGTCTCGCCGGTGCTGGCCGAGACACTCGAGGGCACAGCCGACGCGCTGGTGGTCACGGCGGGGGCCGACGTGCTCATGGATGAAGGCGTACTCTACGCCGCGCGCCTGGCCGACGACGATGTCGCGGTCGATCACGCCCATTATCCCGGCGTGATTCACGGCTTCATCGAAATGCCGGCCTGGCTGGAGGCCAGCAATCATCTGCTCGATCGCATCACCGCGGCGCTTCGCCAGCATCTGGCCATTACCTAGATCCGCGCTGCGCAAGGATAGGAGACGTCTCGATGCCGGAGCCTCAGACCTTTCTGTTGTTTCTAGCCAGTGCTATCGCGCTGAACGTCACGCCCGGCGCTGACATGCTGTTCGTCAGCACGCAGGCGGCCCGCGTCGGCGTTCGTCACGGCGTTGTGGCCGCGTTGGGCGTGTTTAGCGGCACGCTTGTTCACATCGGAGCCGCCGTGGTCGGATTGTCGGCGCTGCTGGCCACTTCGGCGTCTGCCTTTGCCTGTATCAAATGGTTGGGTGTGGCGTATCTGCTGTATCTCGGCGTCAAGCTGTTGCTGGCCCGAGGACGCGCCCCGGCGGCGGATCCGGCATCCGGCGCGCCTCAAGACGTACAGTCGCTGGCCGGCGTCTGGCGCAGCGGCGTACTCGTGAACCTGCTCAACCCAAAAATTGCTCTGTTCTTCGTCGCGTTCCTGCCCCAGTTCGTCTCGCCAGAGGCAACACACCACACCACGGCGCTACTCCTGTTGGGCCTGACGTTCAATATCACCGGCACGCTGGTCAACGTCGGCGTTGCCGCGGCCGCGGCCGGGCTCGCGCGCCGGCCGGGCGTTCAGCGCTTTGGCGCGGCGGTCAGCCGGCTGACGGGCGGGCTGTTCATCGCCCTGGCCGGGCGGTTGGCTTTTGAAGACGCTCCATGAAGACGATCGGCCTGCTCGGCGGCACCAGCTGGGCCTCGACGATCGATTACTACCGCGATCTGAACGAGCGCGCGCAGGCGTATTTCGGCGCACCCCATTCGGCCGAACTGATCCTGAAAAGCGTGGACTACGCCCCGCTGGTTAGCCGCTACGAAAACGATTGGGAAACAGCCCGCGCGCTGTTCGCCGACCGTTTGGCCGAGCTGGAAGCGATGGGCCCGGATTGTCTGGTGATCTGTTGCAATACGCTCCACCGAGCACTCGACGAGCTAGACGTTGCGCAACGCCCGGCGCTGCCGGTCATTCATATGGTCGACGTCACGGCGGCGGCTGCCCGCGGCGCCGGTCATGATCGCGTGCTGCTGTTGGGCACGCGCTTCACCATGGAAAACGGCTACTACGCCAACAGACTGGCCGCTACCGGTCTCGATGTGACAATTCCCAACGCCGACGATCGCGACGTCGTTCAAGGGTTTCAGCAACGTGCCAGTCAAGGGCAACCGGTACCGGAAGCGCCCGGCTGGTTTGCCCGGCTCTGGACACGCCACGCGGACTGCGGCGCAGCGGTATTGGCCTGTACCGAGCTCCCCGGGCTGATCGAAGCCCGGGATGCGCCATTGGCCCTGCTCGATCCGTTGACGTTGCAATGCGACGCCGCGTTTGCCTGGGCCGTGGGCTAGCGCTGGATCACCACTCGGCAAAGCTACCGTCGGTGTGTCGCCAGATCGGGTTACGCCAGCGGTGGCCCGTCGCGGCGCGCTCACGTACATAGTCTTCGTTGATATCCACGCCCAGACCCGGCCCCTCGGGGATCGCCACATAGCCGTCCCGGTAGGCAAACACCTCGGGGTTGGTGATGTAGTCCAGGATGTCGTTGCCCTGGTTGTAGTGGATGCCCAGCGACTGTTCCTGGATGAAGGCGTTATAGCAGACGGCATCGAGCTGCAGATTGACCGCGAGCGCGATCGGGCCCAGCGGACAGTGCAGGGCCACGGCCACATCGTAGGCCTCGGCCATGGCCGCGATCTTGCGCGTCTCGGTGATGCCGCCGGAGTGCGATGGGTCGGGCTGGATGATATCGACGTGCCCGCCTTCAAGGATCGGCTTGAAATCCCAGCGCGAATACAGCCGCTCGCCCAGTGCAATCGGCGTGCTGGTGAGTGCGGCCAGTTCGGGCAGCGCCTCGCGGTGCTCTGAAAGCACCGGCTCTTCGATGAACATCAGCTTGTAAGGCGCAAGCTCCTGCATCAGCACCTTGGCCATGGGCTTGTGCACGCGGCCGTGGAAATCCACGCCGATGCCGAAATGCGGCCCACAGGCCTCGCGGATGGCGGCCACGTTCTCCAAGACGCCATCGACCTTGGCGTGGGTATCAATGAACTGCATCTCCTCCGAGGCGTTCATCTTGATGGCGGTGAAGCCCAGATCGGCGCGTTCTTTCGCCATGGCCGCGGTATCGCCCGGCCGGTCGCCGCCGATCCAAGAATAGACCTTGATCGAATCGCGCAGGCGCCCGCCCAGCAGCTCGTGCACCGGCACGCCGAGTGCCTTGCCCTTGATATCCCAGAGCGCCTGGTCGATACCGGCCAGCGCACTCATGTGGATCGGCCCGCCGCGATAGAAACCGCCGCGATAGAGCACCGTCCAATGATCCTCGATCCGGCGCGGATCCTGGCCCACCAGATAATCGGCCAACTCATCGACCATGGCGGCCACCGCGTGTGCTCGGCCCTCAACCACCGGCTCGCCCCAGCCGACGATGCCTTCGTCCGTGGAGATTTTCAGAAAACACCAGCGCGGCGGGACGATAAAGGTTTCCAGCTGGGTGATTTTCATAATGTGTCCTTAGCGGTTGAGCTGTGACCAGGCATCGGCGAAAGCGCGGGCGTTTTCAACCACGGTGTCGGCCCCCATGCCGGCCTTGTAGAGCGCCGAGCCCAAGCCGAAGCCGGTCGCCCCCGCAGCCACGAATTCACCCATGTTGTCCGGCGAGATCCCGCCGACCGGCATCAAGGGCACATCGGCCGGTACGACTGCACGCCAGGCCTTTACGATCTTCGGGCCGATGGCCTCGGCCGGGAACAGTTTGAGCGCGTGGGCACCGGCATCGAGTGCGGCAAAGCCTTCGGTGGGCGTGGCCACACCGGGCGCGCTGGCCAGCCCCGCGCGAACGGTGGCCTCGATAACGCTTGGCTTGGCGTTGGGCGAGACGATGATGCGCCCGCCGGCATCACACACCTGGCCCACCTGCTCGGGCTGGAGCACGGTGCCGGCGCCGACCAAGGCGCGATTGCCGAGATGCGCCGACAGTTTCTCGATGCTGGCCAGCGGCTCGGGCGAGTTCAGCGGAATCTCGATCACGCGGAAACCGGCCGCGAACAGCGCATCGCCGACGTCGATGATCTCGGCCGGCCTGACGCCGCGCAGAATCGCGATCAGTGGCAGATCGGCCAGATAGTCGTTGAGCATGGGATCAGTCCTTGTCCAGGAGGCCGGCCGCGCACGCGATCTGCCACAGGCCGAGCCGTGCCGCATCGGCCAGCGTGGTGACGTCGGCGAGGTCAAAACAGGCCAGCGCCGCGCGGTAACGCACACACAGCGCCTCGTCGCCAATCAGACACAGCGCCGGCCGGGTCTGGCCGGTGGCAAATACGCTGCGCAGTTCTTCACCAATCAGCAGGCCCGAGAGATACGACAACGTGGCGCCTGCGGCCAGCTCGCCGGCCAACATTCGGCTTCGAGCAGAAAAAAGCGCCGAAACGCCCCCGGCGTCGCCGGTATCGCGGGCCGTGGTAATGCCCAGCGTAAACGCCTCGTCGTCTTGGCTGTCCCCGGCCTCGGCCGCCGGCCGGCCGAGGATCGAGTGCTCGGACAGCACGGCATAAAGCTCGCCGGTCATGTAAGTGGTGAACGAGGACAGGCGTCCGTCGCGCACCGCGACCCATTTAGCGTGCGTGCCAGGCAGAACCAGCCAGCTGTCCTCGGCCAGTTCCGGCCGGCTGGCCAGCGCCCCCAGCACCTGGGTCTCCTCGCCGCGCATGACGTCGGCCAGCCGGCCGTCGCCGCCGCGTTGCATAACGCCGGGCACGATCGATAACGGCCCGTGATCGGTAGTGATTTCGGTGAGTTGCTCGGCCAGCGTGGCCGGATCGGCCGGCGTGTCGACGTAGGCCGCCTCGGCCCAACCGCCGCGGCTGCCAATCATGCCGCAGGCCAGCGCCGGAAGCGGCCCGTGGGCTGCCGTCCAATCACTTACCAGCGTGTCATAGGTTCCCGCGAAATCACCGTCGGTCACCTGCATGACGCCCTGCTTCGTCGCGCGCTCGTCGAGCACGGCGCCGTCGGCATCAAGCAGCCAGGCACGTAGCGCGGAGGTGCCCCAGTCCAGGGCGATGAGTCGGGCGTCAGTTGTGACCATGGCGCGACAGTTTAAAGACTCGGCGATGCCTGCGCGATATGTCCGACATTTGACGCAGCGCGGCTTTATCGAGCCAGCACCGGCGCCGGGGACAGCTCTGCGTCTTGCCAGCTGCCATAGCTGGCGTTGGGCAACACGATAAAGCGCCGGCCGAACGCCGCCTTCCGCCGTTTCACCGCGGCCCGCTGATCGGCCAGCGTGGCATCGGCAAACACGCCGTCGAAGTCGTGCAACGAATCGCCCACCAGCATCACGATATCGTGGTCCTTGGCGATCGCGGCCCGGCGCCGGGTCTTGGGCGGGCCCATCAGGCGGACATGATCGGCGTGGGCCTGTGGCAGACCGTGGCGCTTCAGGTTTTCGACCGTAGCCGCCAGATTGGCCGTGCTGCGGTTGGACACATAATAGATCGCCACGCCGGCGGCACTGGCATGGTCGAGAAACGCCTTGGCCGCCGGAATGAGCGGCGCGCTGGCCGCTGCCACCCAGCGCTGCCAGAGATCGCCCCAGTCGGTGTAGTCAATACACTCGGCCACGCCGGTGGCCGCCATCGGGCTGTTATCCAGCACTGTCTCGTCCAGATCGAGTACCACGGCCGGCGGCTTGGTCGCCTCGTCGCTGGCCTCATCACTGGCCTCATCACTGGCCTGGCGCTCGGCCAGGATCGTATCGAGCTGGCGGGTGGCCACGTTATAGGCTTGATAACGCAGCGCATCGACCTCGGCGCTGGCCGCCTAAAACCGTACGCCCATAGCAAACGGCGTGGCCGGGCAGGCCACCGTTGGCGACGCGGATTCGACAGGCGTATCGGCGGCATACGCGGGGAGCTCCGCGGCAACGAACCCCATCACGGCGACCAGTCCAAGACGTGTCATTCGCTTTTCTCCCTGAAACCGTTCTCGTGCCCCGCTAAACGGTATACCCGGCCGCTCGTTTGCCAAAGACCCGTCGCATCCAGACAACGGTCGAAAATGCCCGCGGCGGGCTACGACGGCTGAAACCGAATAACCGGCCGCTCGCCGTCGCCGGGGGTAATGAACTGCACGTTCACGCCGAAGGTGGCCGCCAGGCGCTCACGCGTGAGTACGACCTCGGGCGGGCCGAGGGCCACCAGGCGCCCGTTGTCCATCACGCCCACCCGATCACACTGCATGGCCTGATTGAGATCATGCAGGGCCACGACGACGGTGGCCGGAATGGTTTGGATATACGACAGGATCGCCAGCTGGTGCGCGATATCCAGGTGATTGGTCGGCTCGTCCAGGATCAGGATATCGCCGTGCTGGGCCAGCGCGCGGGCCAGCTGTACCCGCTGGCGCTCTCCGCCCGACAGCGTCGGCCAGGTGCGATCGGCTAGCCCCAGAAGATCGAACTGGGCCAGCGCTTCGGTGACGCGCTTCAAGTCTTGCTGCGACGCCCCTTTCAAGGACGACTGAAAAGGAATACGGCCCAAGGCAACGATCTGGCGCACCGACAGCGGCGCCTGTGTGGCGGCCTGCTGGGTGACGAATGCGATATGCCGGGCAATCGCGCGCTGGCGCATCCGGCGCAGATCGCGTGTATCTAAATAGACAGCGCCGGCGCTCGGCCGGTCCAGCCCGGCCAGCAGTCGCAACAGCGTGGACTTGCCCGAGCCGTTCGGCCCGACCAGACCCAGCCGCTCGCCGGGCGCGATGGTGAGTGTGATGTCGTCAACGAGCATCCGCCCGCCCCGGCGTCGGCCCAGATTGTCGGCCGCCAGCCTCATGCCGCGCGCCGGCGATTTACGAGCAGCGCGGCAAAAACCGGCGCACCGATCAGCGATGTCACCACGCCGATCGGCAGGACCTGTCCGGCAATCAACACCCGAGAGACCACATCAGCGGCAATCAGAAACACCGCACCGGCCAGCGCCGATACCGGCAGGAGCAGGCTGTGCTGGCTGCCCACGAGAAACCGTGCGCCGTGCGGCACGATGAGCCCGACGAAGCCGATGGCCCCGACGATCGAGACCATGACGGCCGTCACCAGCGCGACCGCCGCAATCAGCAGCGGCTGTACCCAGCGCACCGCCACGCCGAGACTGGCTGCGGTATCGCGCCCGAAGGCAAACGCATCCAGCGCCCGGCGATGCGCCAGGCACACGCCCAGGGCCGCCAACGCCGCCGGCGCAGCCAGCGCGACATCGGGCCAGCGCACGCCCGATAGATTACCCATCAGCCAGAACATCAGCCCACGGGTCTGCTCGGCACTGGCCGAGTGGGCAATCACGAGCGCGGTGACGGCGTTGAACAGGCTTGAGCCGGCGACCCCGGCCAGGATGATCGTACCGGTTACGGCCGTATCGCCCTCGCCCGCTGCCTGGCCGGCCGCCCCGCCGAGCGCCAGTCGTGCGAGTGCCACCACCAGCGCAAAAGAGACCACCGCACCGATCAAGGCCCCACCGGATAAGGTGAGCGTGCCCGCGCCAACGCCGGCCACGGCGATCAACACTGCACCGGTCGAGGCGCCGGCTGAAATGCCCATCAGATAAGGCTCGGCCAGCGGATTGCGCAACAGCGCTTGAAGCACCACGCCGGATAGCGCAAGCCCCGCGCCGCAGCAGGCAGCGACCAGCGTACGGGTCAGCCGGTATTCCCAGATGATGCCCGCATCGATGGCATCGACCGAAAAACCCGCGTCAAACAACCGATTGGCCAACACCTGGGCCACTTCGTGGACCGGAATCGCACTCTCCCCGACCGCAGCCCCGGCGCCGACGACGGCCAGCAGCATGACAAGTGCCGCCACGCCGAGGCCAGCGCGCCCCATACCGGGCGTGAGCCGACGCGCGTTCATCGCGTAAACGTCATGCCCGCCAGGGCTTGTGAGAGCGTATCCAGCCCGCCGATGGTGCGCATGGTGGCACTCATCGCGTGGGCGTTCAGGGTAACGACATGACCGCGCCGGACCGCCCGGAGCCGGCGTGCGACCGGGTCGTGATGTAGAAACGCTTTCTTGCGCGCGATATCGTCGGCCGGATAACGACGGCGGTCCATTTCAGCCAGCACGATGATATCGGGATCGGCGTGAGCGATACGCTCCCAGCCGACCGTGGGCCATTCGTCGTTGGAGTCAATCACGTTCTGAATACCCAGCGCGCGCATCATGTAGGCGGGCGCGCCGCGCTCGCCGGCCACGTACGGTGCAACGCCGTCATCCGGCGAGGAGAACCAGAACACGGCTGTTAGATCATCCGGTAGATCGAGCGCTTCGGCGCGAGACACGGCTCGGTGTTCTCGGGCCTGTAGCGTCTCGATCACCTGCTGGCCGCGGGCCTGTACATCGAATATCCGGGCCAGCTGGCGGATGCTCTTGTAGATCGAGGCCGGCGTGAACGGCGCGGTGCGCGTGCCGTCGCCGCCGGTGGTGTTGTCCTTGGTGTCGCAGTCGGCCGGTAGCACGTAGCTAGAGATACCGAGATCGTCAAATTGATCCCGCGTGCCCACGCTGCCGGTGGGCCCGACGTGCCACTCGTACTGTGCGGCCACCAGATCGGGCCGGACGTTGACCACGGATTCAAAGCTCGGGTCGTTATCGGCCAGTCGTGGAATATCCGCGTTCTTGTCCTGGTACGGCGCCATCACATCGGTGAACCAGACCGAGGTTGCCTTCACACGGTTTGCCAGGCCCAGCGCATACAGCATTTCAGTGGCCGACTGCCCGACCGTGACCACGCGTCCCGGTGCGTCTTCAAAAGAGACCGTGCGCCCGCAGTTGGATAGCGTGACGGGATAATCGGTGGCCGCCGACAAAGCCACCCCGGGGATGCTCAGTAACAGAAGTGCCCCCAGTAGCCCGTTGATTCGCATGTATGTCTTGCCTTATCCGGTCATCGATCTCGCGGTGCGGGCCAAAGTATACGTCACGGGCAAACAACGACCGGCGGATTGGCTTGCGCCTGTATAGCTCATAAAAAAGCCGACATCTCGAAAGATGTCGGCTCGAATGTCGCCAAAAATCAGCGTGCCGGTCGGATCTATTCGCCGCGCGGGAAACGCTGGGCTTCCTCGACCTCGTTGAGATCCATGTGGTTACGCATGTAACGCTGGGAGGCATCCTGCAACGGCTGGTGATCCCACGGGTAGTAGTGCCCGTTGCGCAGCGCCTCATAGACGATCAGCCGCTGGGCCTGGGATTCGCGCACCTCGGCATCGAATTGATCCATGTCCCAGCGCTGGCGCATCTTGGCCTGGTATTCCGCCAGCTTTTCGGCGTGCGCGGGGTCGTTGGCCAGGTTGTTCTTCTCTTGCGGATCGGCTTCCAGATCAAACAATTGCGGCGGGTCCACCTCGCAGTGGTTGAACTTCCACTTGCCCTCGCGAATGGTCACCAGCGGCGCCACCGTACCCTCGGCGGCGTATTCCATGTAGACCGGCGCATCGCGGGCCTCGCCCTTGGCCAGCGGCACCAGCGACTGGCCGTCGGTCCACGGCTCGATCTCTGACAGATCGATGCCGACGATATCGGCCAGCGTGGCGTTGATATCAATGGTGGAGACCGGCGTGTCGACGTTGTTCTGGGTCAAGCCTGGGGCGGCGATCATCAGCGGCACGCGCGAGCTGCCCTCGTAGGGGCTCATCTTGAACCACAGACCCTTCTCGCCAATCATGTCGCCGTGGTCGGAACAAACCACGATGATGGTGTTGTCGAGCATGCGCGTACGCTCAAGCACGTCCAAGATGCCGCCGATCTTGTCGTCAACGTAGGAGATGTTGGCGAAGTAGCCCTGGCGGGCGTTGCGCACGTCCTGGGGCTGGATATCGAACTTGGTGTAGTCGTTGGCCTCGAACACGCGCTGGCTGTGCGGGTCCAGATCGTCGAAGGCCACCGCGCCCTCCTTCGGCTCAAGGTGCTCGCAGTCGTTATATAGATCCCAGAACTTCCGCCGGGCCACATAGGGATCGTGCGGGTGGGTGAAGCTCACACACATCGCCCACGGGCGTTCGTCGTGGCCGCGCGACAGGTCGAACAGCTTCTGCTCGGCGTGGAAGGCGACTTCGTCGTCATATTCCATCTGGTTGGAGATTTCGGCCACGCCGGCGCCGGTCACCGAGCCGAGGTTGTGATACCACCAGTCGATGCGCTCGCCGGGCTTGCGATAGTCCGGCGTCCAGCCGAAGTCCGCCGGGTAGACGTCCGTGGTCAGGCGCGACTCGAAGCCGTGCAGCTGATCGGGCCCCACGAAATGCATCTTGCCCGACAGACAGGTTTCATACCCCGCACGGCGCAGATGATGCGCCCAGGTGGGCACGGCCGAACGAAATTCCGCGGCGTTGTCGTACACGCCCGTGCGGCTGGGGAGCTGGCCGGACATGAAGGCCGCCCGCCCCGGCGCGCAGAGATAGCTCGGCGTGTAGGCGTTGTTGAAGTTCACCGCGCGCTGGGCAAGCTTCTTCAGGTTGGGCGCGTGCAGGAAATCGGCCGGGCCGTTCTCGAACAGCGTGCCGTTGACCTGGTCGGCCATCAGGACCAGCACATTGGGTTGTTGGGCCATGGAAAACCATCGGTTGCAGGGTGTCTGGGCGCAAATCATGCGCGCCACTTCGGGCGGCGACAACCCGTCGCGCGGCCGCGCCCGCGTGCGCTCTACCCGGTGCGACCCTGTAAAAATGCGGCGGGCTGCATAGCCCTTAGCGCGATGCTCGCGCCGGTCGGCGCGAATAGCCGGCCCGCTGTGTCAGCAGACGCGCGATGGGCGGGCCGAGTATCGTGACCGCCAGAAAACGCGCCAGCTGCATCGCCATGACGTAGGCAATATCAACGTGCGTAGTGCTGGCGATGATCCCCACCGTATCTGCGCCACCGGGGCTGGTAGCCAGGAACGCCGTCAGCGGATCAATATCGGCGAATACGACGAGCAAACCGGCCAGGCCCGCACAGATCACGATCAGCAAGACGATCGAGGCCAGAACCGCCGGCAGCGCTCGAACGACGTAGCCTACGGTTTCGCGCGTGAAACGAAGGCCGATCCCCCAGCCGATGATCATGAAACTCAGCGCGAATACCGAGGCCGGCAGCGTGAGCGTGAGCCCGCCGATATCCTGGGCCAACGCCCCTATTACGAGCGCCAGGATCAACGGGCTGGCCGGAAAACGCCACAACCGGGCGGCCAGCCAACAGCTCACCGCCAGCGCGATGGTTACGGCCAGCGGAACCCCGTCCAAAGCCACGAACCAGCCGCTAAACACCGACGCATGGCTGGCCGGCACGCCCACCCAAGCGGCAACCAACGACGCCGAAGAAACCACGAGCACAACGCGCAGATACTGCATGAACGCGACCAGGCGCTCGTCGGCGCCATAGGCCTGCGACATGAGCGTCATGGCAACGGCCGCCCCCGGAGAAATCCCCCAGATCGCCGTTGGTCCCGGCAATACCTGACGCGCAGCCAGAAACCAGCCCAGGGCAAAGCTTACGACGATGACCGAGAGCACCCCGGCCAGAAACACCGGCCACTCGACGGCGATTTCACCCAGCAGATCCGGCGTGATGCTGCGCGCGATCATCAGGCCGATGACCACCTGTGCGGCCGCAAACAAGGGCTTGGGCACGCCAAGCCGCGCGCCGGACAACGCAAATACCACGGCCACGATCATCGGCCCGAGCAAGAAACCGGCCGGCAGCCCGGACACCGACAGACCGAATGCGGCCGTCGCCGAAGCGCCCAAAAACCCAACACCGACCGCCGCAGAGCGTATGACCCGCGTCATGAGCGATCACCGCGATCCGCCATTTGACGCTTTTCGTCAAAAATACGTCGCTTGACGACAAACCCGATCGTCGGCGGGCGGCATACTGCGCTGGTCATCGAACAATCGCCAAGCTCGTGAATACAAACGTCATTCTAACCTGCGCCGTGACCGGCGCCGGCGACACGCTGTCCAAGAATGCCAACGTGCCGGTCACGCCTCGCGCCATCGCCGACGATGTCCTGGCTGCCGCAGGCGCCGGCGCCTCGATCGCGCACATCCACGTGCGTGATCCCGAAACTGCGGCGCACAGCCACGAAACACGTTATTTCGCCGAAGTCGTGGACCGGGTACGCGACGCCGAGACGGATATCGTCTTGAACTTCACGGCCGGCGGCGGCGGTGATTTGATTCCGGAGCTGACCGGCGCGCAAGGCCCGGATCGCCAGATTCGTGCCGCAGCCGGCTCTGATTTACAAAGCCCGTCGGAGCGACACGCGCCCATCGGTGAACTCTTGCCGGAGATCTGCACGCTGGACTGCGGCTCGCTGAACTTTGGCGGCTCGGTGTATCTCAACACGCCGGACTGGCTGCGCGAGCATGCCGCGCTCGTGCGAGATGCCGGGGTCAAACCCGAGCTCGAGTGCTTTGATATGGGCCACGTGCGCTTTGCCCGCCAGCTCGTCGACGAGGGCTTGATCGCCGGCGACCCGTTATTCCAGCTGTGTCTGGGTATTCCGTGGGGCGCCGAGGCTGATCCGGCCACACTGCTGGCCATGCGCGACAAGTTGCCGGCGGGCGCCCACTGGGCCGCGTTCGGCATCGGGCGGATGCAGATGCCCATCGTTGCCCAGGCCATGATTGCCGGCGGCCACTGTCGCGTGGGCCTGGAGGACAATCTGTATCTGTCGCGTGGTGTGAAGGCCGACAACGCCGGCCTCGTGGCCAAGGCGGTCGATATTATCCAGTCGCTGGGCGGCGATGTGGCCAGCCCGCAGCAGACCCGCACCCGGCTCGGCCTGCGAGGTGCCGCATGAGCGATACAGTCAAGCAGCAACAGACCCGGCCCGAGCGGGTCGCCATTATCGGCGGCGGTGTCATCGGATGCGGCTGGGCCGCGCGAGCGCTGGCCGCCGGCACTCGGGTCAGCGTCTACGATGTGGACCCGGACGCGACCCGAGCGCGCCTGAGCCAGGCCATCGATATCGCCTGGCCGGCCATGGCCCAACGCGGCCTGGCACCTGACGCAGACCGGCATGCCTGGTCCGTGACGAATGATCTTGACCAGGCCGTGGCCGACGCCGATCTCGTCCAGGAAAACGTGCCCGAGCGCACCGAGCTCAAACAAAGCGTTCTGGCCGATATCGATGCGCGGGTTGCGCCCGACGTGCTGATCGGCTCTTCGACCTCGGGCATCAAACCCACGGAACTGGCCGCGCATGCGACAAAGGCGCCGGGACGTATCGTGGTCGCCCATCCGTTCAACCCGGTGTATCTGCTGCCGCTGGTCGAGATCGTGGGCAACAGCGCAACCTCCCAGGCCACGCGCACCCACGCGCAGGCGCTGTATCGCGGGTTGGGCATGAAGCCACTGGTCGTACGCGCCGAAATCGAAGGCCATATCGCCGACCGGCTGATGGAAGCGCTCTGGCGTGAAGCTCTGCATCTGGTCAACGACGGTGTAGCCACAACCGAAGAAATCGATGCGGCCGTGGTCTATGGCGCCGGCCTGCGCTGGTCGCTGATGGGCACGTTTTTGACCTTTCACCTGGCCGGCGGCGAGCAAGGCATGCGCCATATGCTCGAACAGTTCGGCCCGGCTCTGAAGCTGCCCTGGACCAAGCTCGAAGCGCCGGAACTCACCGATGAATTGATCGATCGCGTGGTGGCCGGCTGCGAACATCAGGCCGCCGGCCGGTCAGTGGCCGAACTCGAGCATCGCCGCGATGCGTTTCTCACCGATCTGCTGAATCTGGTGGAGCGCTATTGGCCCGAAGCCGAAGGCTTGCCCGACCGGATCTGATCCGTCGTGTTTCAACCGCAAGGCTCACTATGCGCCATCTGATATATGAGACCCATGTCGCGCCCGAGTGGGTGGACTACAACCAACACATGAACGACGCTGAGTATGCGCGGGTGTTCTCGCTAGCGGTTGATGCGTTCTGGGAAAAGATCGGCCTGGGCGACGACGCGCGCGACGCGCTCGGCGTGACCACGTTCACGCTGGAGGCCCATATATGCTTCCTGGCCGAATGCGCAGAAGCCGAAGCACTACACGTAACGCTCGACATTCTCGATCGAGACGCCAAGCGGTTTCATCTGTTCTTCTCGCTCTATCGCGCCGACGGCCAGCTGGCCGCCACCAGCGAGCAGATGCTCATGGCAATCGACCCGGCCACCCATCGGTCCACGGTCTTTCCCGAGGCGATCGCCCAGGCCGCCGACGGCTTTGGCCAGCTTGAGCGTGAGGCCTGGCCGGTGCAGGTGGGGCGCCGGATTGGGATTCGGCGGTGATTGTTGTGGCTGGAGCAGATCGGTATTCCTGTTCATTTCACGAGCGGCTTTAGCCGGGCGGTTTCGCACTGCAGTGCGAGTCTCTTCTTTTGCTTGTCCAAAAGAAGAAACCAAGAAAACGACACCTGTACGGGTCAACTACATCGGTAACAGATGTGTGCATGAACATGGGTTACACCCGCACGCGGCAATAGCCGCCTTTATGCAGGGGTAGTTCGATCCGCCCCAAGCGGTAGAAACTGAAAAAGGCATCCCATCGCCGCTCATCGAGCTGCTCTAAGCCGATGTCCTGCCCGACCAGCAGGTGAGACACATAGACGATGCGGTTACCGATGTAGATCAACCCGCTATGCGCGACCCGGCGTACATCGAAATGGCCCGGGTAGTCGATGTCCGGCAATCGCTCGGGATAGCGTCGCGATGACGCCGTGTAGTGTGTGGCCGGTGGCGTCATATCCAGCGCTTGGTGCGGTCGCTGTTCGTTGTACGCTGTCTGAAAGTCGTTGAAGCAGCGCTGCTGGGCGGTCATGGAGTGCCGAGCCGGCTTGGCCGTATGCTGCTTGAGTGTGCGATGCATGCGTTCGTGGCGACCATTTTGCTGCGGCTGGCCCGGCGGAATACGTTCCGGGCAGATACCCAGACGAATCCACCAGATCGACAGTCGAGACAAGCCTGCGGTCGCCCGGCTGGCAAACGGTGTGCCGTTGTCGCTGCGAATCCGCTCAGGTAGGCCGTAGCGCCGAAACAAGCGCACAAATGCCGTACGGGTCGTGGGCAGGTCCGTCGTCTGCTGGGCGCATGCGCCCAGCAGATACCGGCTACGGTCATCCATGACCGTTAGTGGATAACACCAGTCGCCGTTGCCCAGCTTGAACTGGCCTTTGAAATCCACGCTCCACAGCTCGTTGGCGCAGCGGGACTGTTTTAGCGGGCGCGGATCGCGGTCGTAGCGTTTCTTCGTTTGTCTGGGAGCAGACAAACCGGCCTGACGCAGGATTTTGTTGATGGTCGATGTCGCAGGCAATGGCAGTTCGGGATAGTGCTGCTGCAACAAGGCCCGAATCTGTCGCGCGCCGGGCGTCAGTCGTGTGGTGGTTCGCAGCTCGATGATCCGCTGGCGAACGATATAAGGCGTTGTGGCCGGGTGGGCGTTTGGCACGCGCGAGCGCTCGAACAAGCCGTCTGCACCCCACTCGGCATAGCGCTTGATCCACTTGTAGCCCGTCTTTCGGCTGATCCCATAGCGCCGGCACAGCCCGCTGACCGTATCGCTCCGGCGCAGGTAATCACTCACGAACAGTATTTTCTGGTCCATCGGTTTCGTGTCTTTCCACGGCATGAGCGCGCTCGGTCGAATCGAGTCGCCAGGGTAGAAAGGTGTTACCCATGTATGTGCACATAGGTGTTACCGATGATTGTGGACCGTACAGTGCGCTTCTTTTGGTGCCTTTTTTTGCGCATACAAGAAAAGACACTCGCACTGCAGTGCGAAAACGCCCGGCTAAAGCGGCTCGTGAGCCAATCAAAAGACACATAGGTCGGCGATAAGACACAAAAAAGGCGGCCCGAAGGCCGCCTTATCAATCATCGCTGATGCGAGCGAAACAGAATCAGCTGCCGTCCGGCACGGTCTGCGACTCCACAAACTCCATCAGCCCTTCATGGCCGCCTTCACGGCCAATACCGGAGTGCAGCATGCCGCCAAACGGCGCATGCGCCGCCGGGCCGGTGCCGGTGTTGTAGCCGCAATGGCCGAAGTGCAGGCGGCTGATGATTTTGTGGGCGCGTTTTTCGTCCTTCCCGAAGACGTAGGAAGCCAGGCCGAACACCGTGTCGTTGCCCATCTTGAGGGCTTCTTCGTCGGTGTCGAACTTGATCATCGGTACCAGCGGGCCGAAGGTCTCTTCCTTGTAGCACTTCATGTCCCGCGTGGCGTTGGTGATCACGGTGGGCGGGTAGAAGAGATTCTTGTCGGAATCCAGCTCGTCCGGGTGCTTGCCGGCGACAAGCTCAGCCCCTTTCGACAGGGCGTCCTTGACGTGGTCGTGAACCTTGTCGAAGCCGGCCTTATTGATGAGCGGGCCCACGTCGACGTCTTCGTCCATGCCGTCGCCCACTTTCAGGGCCTTGACCTTCTCAACCACTTTTTTCGAGAACTTATCGTAGACCTTGGACTGCACGAAGATCCGGTTGGCGCAGACACAGGTCTGGCCGCCGCCGCGGAACTTGTTGGCGATGAGGTTCTCGGCGGCCGAGTCCAGATCCGCGTCGTCCAGCACGATGAAGGGGGCGTTGCCGCCCAGCTCCAGGCTGAGTTTCTTGACGTGGTCCTTGGACTGCTCGACCAGCAGCTGGCCCACTTCGGTGGAGCCGGTGAAGGAGATGACCGGCACGTCAAAGTTGGACATGATTTCGCCGCCGATGTCCTTGGAGCTGCCCATGACCAGGTTGATCATGCCTTTGGGCAGGTCCAGGCGCTCGTGCATGAGCTGGAACATGGCGATCATGGTCAGCGGCGTTTCCGTAGCCGGCTTGATGACCAGCGGGCAGCCGGCGGCCAGTGCCGGGGCGACCTTCTTGGCGATCATACCGATCGGGAAGTTCCAGGGCGTGATCAGCCCGGCCACGCCGATGGAGCGCTTGTAGACAGTCCACTTACAGCCCTTGGCTTCTTCTTCGAGTTCTTCCGGGGCCAGGGCGTCTTCCATGGTCTCGGCGTAGTAGCGGAAGAAGCTGGCGGCGTAGTCCACTTCGCCCTGGGCTTCTTTCCACGGTTTGCCGTGTTCCAGGCAAAGAATGCGACCGATTTCTTCTTTTTCTTCGGTCAGTGCTTCATACAGGTCTTCGAGCCATTCTTTTCGCGTGGCGACGTCCGGCACCTCGTCGCGCGCGGTCTTGGCAGCGTCGATGGCGCGTCGGGTTTCGTCGGCGGCCATGTAGGGGATCTCGGCCAGGGTCTTGCCGTTGGCCGGGTTGAAGACCTCGACGGTCTTGCCGGAGTCAGCGTCGGGCACCCACTGGCCGTCGATGTAACCGGCAATGTGCTTGAGCAGATACGATTCGATCATGGCGTGAAGATCCTTTACGAGACCGGGCCGGGTGAGCGGCCGGTTTCTATTTTGGCGTGCTGCAGAACATCGAGGCGTGACGCAGCGGTTTCAAACGAAAATCCCAACTAGCTGTATCTTACTGCGAACTCGGTGCATAGCCGAAACGCTTGCTGACCGTGTTGAACAAGGCCTCGCCGCGCTGCCAGTGGCCCAGATTGGCGACGAACTGTTCCATGAGCGCGACTCGCCAGCCGACGAAGTCACCGGCCATATGGGCCGAGATGAGCACGTTGTCATAGCCCCACAGCGGATGATCGGCCGGCAGCGGCTCGGTCTCGAACACGTCAAGTGCCGCACCCGCGATCTGGCCGGCATCCAGTGCGGCCACCAGATCATCGGTGACCACGATCGGCCCGCGGCCGATATTGATCAATCGGGCGTGGGGCGCCATGGCGGCAAACCGGGCGCTGTCGAACAGGCCCTCGGTGGATTCGGTCAGGGGCGCGGCGATGACGACGTAGTCGGCGTGGGGCAGCAGGCTGTCGAGCTGGCTTTGGGCATGGATGGCCGAAAAGACCTCGTCGCCCGGCTTTTCACGCCGGGCCACGCCGACCACGTCCATGTCGACCGCGCGGCACAATGCGCCGATGCGCCGCCCGATAGAGCCGGCGCCGACGACCAGCACCTGTTTCTTCTCGATGGTTTCGGTGTCGCGATGGACCCAGCGCCGGTCCTGCTGATAGACCACGTTGTGCTTGGTGTCCTTGGCAAAGGCCAGAATCACGCCCAGCACGTACTCGGCGATGTTGCGATCGAAAATGCCCTGAGCGTTGGTGACGGGAATATCCGAATTCACCAGGGCGTCGAACATCAGCTGGTCGACCCCGGCGCTGGCTGCGTGAATCCATTGCAGCGCATCAGCCGCGTCCCAGGCGGCCTCCAGGGCTTCGGTGCGGAAGTCGGTCACCAAAAGAATCTGGCTGCCCGGCAGGGCGGCGCGCAGGCTGGCTTCATCGTGAGCGGTGACCACCTCGGCGTGGGCCTCGACAAGATCCAGCCCCGGCGGGCGGGTGTCGCTGTCGGTGAGCACGGTGATACGCAAGGGCTGTGACGGGGCAGGTGACCCGGTCTGGGACATCGATCCTCGATTGGCGCGAGCGGTGCGCGTGTCGAAATGATCGCTCGACGTTATCCGCCCGTGTAACAAGGCGTCAACACGGGCTGACCGGGGCCGAAAACACACCGCTTGACCGGCGAGATCGGGGCTGCCTACGCTCGACGAACTAGCCTCGGTCGCGGATCACGCCCGGCGTGAATCCCCCGACGCTCCGTGTCCCGCCTTCTTCTGAGAACAAGAGGTCAGCCATGGCTGTGAATATGGATGCCAGCGCCAACGTGCTGCCACCGGAACCGGACAAGCGCTATGTACGCGACAAGATGGTCTGGAACCCGGCCATGCACGCGATTCCGATCTCGGGTATTCGTCGCATGGTCAACCGCGCCGCCGAGCTGGACGATGTGGTGCATCTATCGATCGGCCAGCCGGATTTCGGCACCCCGCAGCACATCATTGATGCGCATATCCATGCGCTGCAGGCGGGCCAGACGGGCTACACCATGGATGCCGGCCTGCCGGAGCTCTTAACCGCGCTGAAGGAGTATTACAACGCCAAGTACCGCTCCACGCTGGATGAAGACAACTTCTTGATCACCACCGGCGCGACGGAGGGCATCTATTTGTTGCTCACCGCCATGGCCGCGCCCGGGCGTGAGTTCATCATCGCCGACCCGACGTTCCTGTTGTATGCGCCGCTGATCCGCATGAACGGCGGCCAAGTGCGCACCGTGCCCACCAAGGCCAGCGAAGGCCACCAGATCGACCCGGAACGCATCATCAACATGATCGGGCCGAACACGCACGCGATCGTGCTGAACTCGCCGTCCAACCCCACGGGCACGGTCTATCCGCGCGAAACCATCGAGTGGCTGTGTCAGGAAGCGGCCTATCGTGGCGTGGAAATTCTCTCGGACGAGGTCTACGACAACCTCATCCTCGACGATATCGACTATCCCAGCGTGTTGTCGTGTGCCACCGACATGGACGGCATCTCGGTGGTGTCGAGCTTTTCCAAGACCTATGCCATGCCGGGGCTGCGCGTGGGCTGGATCGTGGCCGACCAGAACACGATCCGCACGCTGCGGCGTTATCACATGTTCACGACCACGGTCGCCAGCACGCCGGCACAGTGGGCCGGGGTGGCCGCGCTCTACGGCGACCAGAGCTGTATCACCGAGATGGTCACCGAATACGCGCGCCGACGTGATCGCGTAGTGGATCTGATCGGCGATACGCCGGGGCTTACCGGCTACTGGCCGCAGGGCGCGTTCTATATTGCGCCGTCGTTGCCCGACGGCGTAGACGGTGGGCGCCTGGCCATGCGCATGCTGGAGGAGACCGGGGTCTGCGTGATTCCGGGCGATGCGTTCGGCGAGCACTCGTCCAACCTGTTGCGCATTAGTTATTCCACCTCGATGGAAAAGATCGAGGAGGCGTTTGCGCGGATGATGCCGTGGCTGGAGCGTCAGCCGGAGTTGGCACGCTACGGCTGAGGTACGCAACGCCGACGTAAAAAAGCCCGCTCGGCACTCCGGCGGGCTTTTTCATGCGCGTCGGTCGAACCGAGTTTTTAAGAAGCGCTGACCGAGCCGCAGGCTGCCTTCGGCGCGCCGTTGTCCCGGGCTACGTCGGGCATCTGGTCGTAATAGCTCACCCGCACCGGGTACACCTCGCCGGCCTCGTTCGGGATGTTGCCGATGCCTTCGTATTGCAGCAGGTGTTTGGTGTCCGGGTCGTAGGTCAGCTTGAGCGACTGGACGAGGTGGTTGACCAGAAACATGTCCAGCTTGGCGGTGAAGACCACGGCCGGCTTGTCCTCGAACGTGGTGGTGCCGGTCTTGCTGGCTTTGAGATCAATGACGCTCTGTCGACCGGCGGCTGCAAAACCGAACTTCACCGTCTTGCCGCTTTGTAGCGCATCAAAGCGGTTGGCCACGAGCTGGTTGAAGCCCGAATCGGCGGCCATGGGCGGGTCAATCGTGAAGTTCTTGCTCTGACGCTTGGCGTCGGCGTTCTCGCGTTTATACATGGTCCAGGTATCGCCCTGGTGAGAAATGCCTTCGAGATAGCCCGAGCCCGGCATCTTCATCTCATAGACCGGTACCGTGGGGTTGTCCGAGAAATCCATATGCTTGGCGGCCAACACGTCGCCGTCGCGGCCCACGTAGGTGACGTTCCAGTCGGTGATCGTCTCGCCTTGGCGGGTGATCTCGTGATGCTCGGTATAGCGGTAGTCGCCGCCGTCGAGCGTGTAGGCATAGCCGTTGAAACAGCGCTGTCCCGAGTTGCCCTCGCTTTCGCTGGTCGGCTGTGCGCCAGCGGCTAGCGGAAGCGACAGCCCGACCAGGGCGACGAGGCCGGCGTGACGACATACACGATTGATCATGACGATTATCCTCAGGCGGCGGGGCGACGCGGTGTGAATAGATAATGGGCAATGCCCCATTCATTGCCACCGGCGTAGCCGAACAGTTCGGCCACGGCCATAAAGAACATACGCCATCGGTTGAACCAGCGCTCGGCGTCCGCCCGGCCATAGGTGTCGGCCATCAGCGGCATGAGCGTTTCGCGCGCGGCGTCCATATTGGCCAGCCAGGCGTTGGAGGTGGCCTCGTAGTGCTGGCCCGACAGCCACCAGGACTCGCGCAGAACCAGGTCATCCTGAAAGCGAGCAAAAAGATTCTCGCTGGGCATGACCCCGCCGGTGAAGAAATACCGGGCCATCCAGTCGTTGTCCGAGTCGTCGATGAACGGGTAGGCAAAGAACTTGTGCGCGAAGACGTGTACGAACAGCCGGCCGTGGTCGTCCAGCCACTCGGCGCAGCGGCCGAACAGCGCGCGGTAATTGCGCATGTGCTCGAACATCTCGATAGACACGATCCGGTCGAAGCGCTTGTTACCGGGGGCGAACGTGTTGATGTCACAGGTCTGGACGGTGAGGTTGGTCAGGCCCCGCTCGGTGGCCGTGGCTTCGATATAGTCGCGCTGGCCCTGCGAGTTCGACACCGCCAGGATCTCGGCGTGCGGATAGCGCTTGGCCGCCCAGAGCGAGAAGGAGCCCCAGCCACAGCCCAGATCCAGAATCCGGTGGCCGTCGCGAATCCGCGCGCGATCGGCCGTGAGGGCCAGCATGGCGTGTTCGGCGGTGTTCAGGTCAGTGATCCCGTCCTCGAATAGACAGCCGCTGTACTTGAGCTGCGCGCCCAGCACCGTCTTGAAAAACGCCGGCGGCACTTCGTAGTGCTGGGCGTTGGCATCGGCGGTGTGCTGGGCGATAGGCCCGGACGAGGCGCGATCGAGAAACGCGCGCATATGTTCGTTGCGCTTGACCGGGTCGGTGGCTTCCGGCGCGGCGAGGCGCGCGGCCATCAGCCGGCGCATGCCGGCACGTGCGACACGATCGGGCACCCAGCCGCGCTCGCAGGCTTCTATAGGCAGACTATCCAAGCAGAAAACTCCTTTATCGGATCGTGTCTAGGGAAGCTCTAAACAACCTATCACGGCCGCGCCGGCGTGCTTTGCGCGTGGCTGGCAAGGAAAGGCGGGCGTAGCGTGCTAATTGCACGGCAGCACGCCTTGACGCCGACCAGACACGCGCAAAGCCCCGGCCGCTAAGCGGTTCGGCCTCACAGACGCCGCGCCTGCGTTGCCGAGCTTGGCCTGCCAATGAGGCAGGCGCTGCGCCCGGGCGCCTTGTCGCACCGTCTGTGAGGACTCGAACGCGGTCCGCGAGAGGTTGTTCAGAGCTTCCCTGGCGGCGTGCGGCTCTACTTCTTGGGCGGCCAGGGAATGAAGGCGTTGGTGGTACGCACGTATTCGTCGTGGCCTTCGCGCTTGTCGGAGGCGTCCTTGCTCTCTACCGTTGGCACGCCCGAGACCTTGAGCAACAAGTAGGCCATGAGAATCGGGCTGATCAGCGTGGCCAGCCAGTAGCTGGCACCGATCGCCAACACCACATAACTCACCCAGTGGAGCGATTCGAAGAAATAGTTGGGGTGGCGCGAGTAATACCACAGCCCCTGACGACAGACCTTGCCCTTGTTTTCCGGCTTGGCCTTGAACGCCTTGAGCTGGGCGTCGGCCGTGCCTTCGCCGATGACCGAGACCAGCCAGACGATGACGGCCAGGGCGCCGGTGAGTAGCGACGGTGCGGCGTCCATATAGGCGATGACCAGAAGCGGGATGGCCAGGATGACCGCGGCCACCGCCTGGAAAAGGAAAAAGCCCAGCAGATAGAGATCGGCTTTCTTGCCCCAGCGCTCGCGTGCTGCCGCATAGCGCGAGTCCTCGCCGTGATCGTGCATGCGTTTGGCCAGATAACCGGCCAGGCGCAGCGACCAGGCCAGCGCCAGCACGGCCATGAGGAAGCGCGCCGTGGTCGGCGCATCGCCCACCAGCGCATATTCCAGCCCGATGAGGCCGATTGAAGCCGACCAGGCCACATCCACCCAGCCGGCCTGGCGATTGAACAGCTGGACGATCCAGACGAGAACGAGCAGGGCGCAGGCCGTGGCCAGCCCCAGCCCGAAGGCCGATAGTGCACTCATGACGGTGCTGATAAGCGATAAGCGATGACCCGAGCTTACCAGCCCGATGCCCGTTGCCGGTGGGCTGTTTCAGGCCATGCGGTGTGCAGCAACCGAGACGAACGGCAGGCCCACGTGCCCGTCGACTTCTACGTGCCCGGGAATAGCCGAAAAGCTGGCTAGAAACTGTGGGTGATAGCCATAGACCAGCAGGCCGACGCGATCGCCGGCGGCTAGACGCACGGCCACTCCGTTCAGATCTAACGTGTGACGGCTGGCCTCGGGGGCAGAGCGGATCGGTCGGATCTGGTCGTTGACGAGCTGGGTGACGGCCTCGCCCTCGCGCTGGATGCCGATGCCCACGAACACGACCGGCGACGGACCGCCGCCGGACAGCTGTATATCGATCGTCGGAATACCGACCAACGCCTGATCGTCGTCATCGATATCTACCAGATGGATGAACGTGCCGCCGCTGGCCAACTCGTCGAGATGATGGGCGGGCAGGGCGTTGATCAGCCGGGCCACCAGCCCGGTGCCGTGGGCGTCTCGTGCTTCGGTGTCCTGGTCGAGCCAAGCCCGAAACTGCGTCTGCATGTTGGCCGCGGTGGTGCGGGCCAGGCGCTTGAAGCCGCCGAACGTATCACCGGCGCGCATGTTGCGCAGTACGTCCAGCCCGCCGGTTGCGGCCTCGCCCTGAAATGCATGGCGGCGCTCGTGGGCCTCTGGCAGCGCGTCGAAGGCCAGGGTCGTTGCCTCGTCGAGCACCACGGCAACGCGCGGTAGCCCGGCGGGCGCGTCATCCGCCTTGAGCTTCCAGTCCAGATAGGCCAGCGCCAGCGCCGACATTTCCATCTTGGTCTGGCCCAGGTGCACATGGGCATCGGTCTCGAAGGCGATGCGATTGATGTCTTCCAGAAACGGCAGGCTGTGGCCGTGGCGCATGACCACCAGATGTACGTCGCGGCCGGCTCGGGCCAGGCCCTTGGCGTTGGCCAAGGCCTCGTTGAGGTTGAATAACGTATCACCCACGCCCTGAACCAGGAGCACGTCCGCGGCCAGCTCGGACAGGGCCTCGGGTGTCTCGCTGTCGAATACCGCGGCCGGGCTGTTGGCATACAGCCGGCCCGCGACCGTGTCGGACAGACCCCGGCCGGTCAGTGGCGAGACCAGCGCCTGGGCGAGCGCTGCGTACATCATCTTGTCCAGCTTGACGCCCGAGGTGGGCAGGCCCAGGGCCACGAGTGCGGCGCCCCAGACGGTCTTGACGACATTGGCCGGGGCCAGGCTATAACGCAGGTCGTGCCAGGTGGCCGTGGGGATGATGGCTGCGAAGCGCGGGTCTCGCAGGGCGCCGGTCAACTGAAACGCGCCGCCGTAGGACAGGCCCAGCGCGCCGACGCGAATACGCCCGTGGCAGCGCACCAGGCGCTCGCTGTGGGGCATGTCGGTCTCGGCCCAGTCGAGCAGGGCGATGATATCGCGGCCCTCGATGTCCGGGTCCATGATGTGTACGTGCCCGTCGGAGTCGCCAAAGCCGCGGTGATCGAAGCTGAGTACGAAATAGCCGGCATCGGCGGCCCGGCGGGCGGCATCCGTGGACGGCAGCGCGCCGCCGGACAGGGTTTCATACAGCGACGGCGCACCGCGGGCGGTCAGGCGTGAGCCGCCGAATCCGTGGCCGTGCAGCACCAGCGGCGCCTGTGCGCCTTCGGCCAGGGCGGGCTGCAGGACAGTGACGGCCAGCTCGATGCCGTCGTGCGCCACGCGCAGCCGGGTGTGATAGTCACGGGCGTCGAGTGCAGGCAGAGCGGGCGAATGAGTCACTGAGGAGCGGGCCGTTGGTGTGCGTCGTTGGGCCAGCGTAGGCCAAGAGCTGCCTGACGACATCCGTGATGCCACGGTCGCGGGCGTCATTGCTCGTGGCGGGGGCGGTCCCAGGCGGGTGGGTCTCCGACCTCGGCGAGCACGTGCTCGATGAACGCCGCGATCTTGGCCGGCGGCTCGCGGCCGGCGGCATGCAACATATGGATCGAGCGCGGCTTGTCGGTCACTTCCCATTCGTAGTCGGTCAGGACCGGCTCGAGCGTCCCCTCGGTGAGTTCCTGCTCGATGAGCCAGCTCGGAAACAACACGAATCCCTGGCCCAGCTTACCGGCCGCACGCAGGCTGGCGGCGTCGTCGCTGACCAGCGAGCCGGCCAGCTGCAGCGGCGTGAGCGTTTCGTCCTGCGGGCCGCGGTAGTACCAGCGCTGGCGGCCGTACTCGCCTTGATAGATCAGGCAATCATGGTGGGCCAGATCGGCCGGACGGTGAGGCCGGCCGTGGGCTGCCAGATAGCCAGGCGCGGCGGCCAGCACATAGCGCATTTGCGCCAGCCGATACGCGATAAACGATGAATCAGCCAACAGGCCTACGCGAAACGTGATATCGCAGCCGGCGCGCACCGGGTCAATGGTGTCGTCGGTCAGGCGCAGTTCGGCACGCACGCCCGGATAACGACGTTGAAAGCTGTGCAGCAGTGTCACGACCTGGCGCTGGCCAAACGCGACCGGGGCATTGATGGTCAGCGTACCGGTCGGGCCCGATTCGGCGCCGAACAAAGTTTCGGTTTGCTCGTCGAGACCGTCCAGCCAGGGGCGCACCCAGTCGATGTAGCGCTGGCCTTGCTCGGTGAGCGTGACCGCCCGCGTGTGGCGATAGAACAGCGGCTTGCCCAGGGCAGCCTCGAGCGCGGCGATCTGGCGCGATATTGAAGATACCGCCCGCTGACTCTGATGGGCAGCCCCCGAAAAGCCGCCGGCATCCACCACGGCCTTGAAAGTGCGTAATGCGTTGAGATCAATGTTGCGCTGCATGCAAATATCATTTGTCTTTCGAGCGCTTGTTGCAATAGCGGGTGTCCGCATAATCGAAGGCGTTACAGACAAGAGGCGCGCACCGCGCTTCAAACGGAGCATTCGATATGCAAAAAGGCAACGCACTTGTTGTCGGCGCGACCGGGATCACCGGTGGCAATCTGGCCCAGTATCTGGCGGCCAGCGGTTGGACGGTCTACGGCCTGTCGCGCCGGCCGGCCCGCACGGCCGGCGTGATTCCGGTCTCGGCCGATCTGCTGGACGCCGAGGCCACGAAAGCCGCGCTGGCCGACCTGCCGATCACGCATGTGTTCTATTGCACCTGGACGGCGCGCGACTCGGAAGAAGAGAACGAGAAAGCCAACGGCGCGATGATGAACAATCTCTTCGCCGCTCTCGATCCGGATACGCTGGTGCATACGTCGCTGGTCACCGGCACCAAGCAGTATCTGGGCTCGTTCCACGACTACGGCAGCGGCAAGGTCGAGACCCCGTTTCGCGAATCCGCGGAGCGTGTGCCGGGGCCCAATTTCTACTACACGCTGGAAGACATCATGCTCGATGTCGCCAAGCGCTATGACATCGCCTGGAACGTACACCGCCCGCACACCGTGATCGGCTATGCCCCGGGCAACGCGATGAACATGGGTACCACGATCGCGGTCTATGCCTCGATCTGTCGCGAAACCGGTCGCGCGTTCACCTTCCCGGGCTCGCAGGAGCAATGGAACTTCCTCACCGACATGACCGATGCGCTGACGCTGGCGCGCCAGATGGAATGGGCCGCTCTAGCACCTGGCGCCGCCAACCAGGCGTTCAACACCGTCAACGGCGACGTGTTTCGCTGGCGTCGGATGTGGACCGAGATCGGCGAGTATTTTGGTCTGGACGTGGCCGAGTGCCCGGAAGAACCGCAGCCGCTCGAACAACAGATGGACGGCATCGGAGACACCTGGCGCGAGATCGCCGACAAGTACGATCTGGTCGAGTCCGACGTCACGACGATCGCCTCGTGGTGGCACACCGACGGCGATCTGGGCCGTACCCAGGAGTGTGTCAACGATATCAACAAGACACGCGATTTCGGTTTTGCCGAGCATCGTGAGACACGGGCTGCGTTTTTCGACCTTTTCGACCGCCTGGCGGCCGAAAAGATCATCCCGCCGATTGGCAAACGCTAGGGCCTGTTGAGGTTTCATCCGAGCGCCGCGTTGGCGTCCGCAAATCGTGTCCTGCAAGGC